>NZ_JBEUPA010000280.1:0-4312 GCF_040492065.1 Actinomadura sp. NPDC000929
GCTGCTCGTCGCGGGCGTGCTGGCGCTGCGGGCCGGCGGCGGCGCCGGCGACACCGGGGCGACGGCCGGTCCCGGGCCGTCCAAGAAGGTGGTCAAGGCGGGGCCGACGGCCGGGGGCCTGCACAAGGATCCGCTGACCTCGCCGCAGGCGAGCGTCGCGTACCCGTTCGTCGCGGGCGCGGTCGAGGCGGGCGGCGTCCCGGTGGCCGGGAGCGGCCTCGCCGTCTACACCGAGGAGCCGGTGCGCAAGGTCAACGTGCTGTTCGTGGGCGGGACGGGCCGGATCGGCGATCCCGCGGACTTCCTCCAGGAGACGCAGCCCACCACGTTCATCGCCGGGCAGGACGCCGACCCGGGGCGCAGGGGCGGCAAGGCGGTGTGCGGCACGTTCGCCGTCCTCGCCGAGACCCACACCTACTGCGCGTGGGCCACCAAGGACTCCTTCGGCGTCGTCGCGTCCAACAAGCCCACGGCGAACCCGCAGTTCCCCCTGATGGCCGACCTGATGCACCGCATCAGGAAGGACGTCGAGAAGCCGAAGTGACGTAGAGGCGCTCGGTGTCGGCGCCCACCGCGTCCAGGACGAGGCCGGTGAAGTAGACCGTGCCGAGGGCGACCACGCGGTGCCCGAGCGTCGCGAGCGACTCGGGCGTGATCGCGGCGGGCCCGACCACGTCCCACCGCGGCGGCAGGGCGCGGGTGAACCGCAGGTGCGGCAGCGCGAGCCGGACGAACGTCACGGGCAGCGCGCCCAGCGCGGCGACGGCGCCGTCCAGGTCCTTGTGGTCGGGGAGGCAGACCACGGCGTGGTCGACCGTCCCCCACGCCTCCCGGGCGGCGGCGAGGGCGGCGGCGACCCCGGTCCGGTCGATCGCCGAGTCGACCAGCACCCGGGTGGCCGACCCGGGCACGTCGTGCCACGACAGGCGGCCGGGCAGGACGATCGAGGACAGCGCGTCCCGCACCGTCCCGGCGGGGGGCTCGGCCACGCCGGGGAGGCGGCGGGCGGCGACCACGCCGAGTTCGGCGGCCGCGCGTCCGAGACCGGCGGGAAGCAGGTCCCGGGGGAGTCCGCTGCCGCCGGGTCCGACGAACTCCACGGCGCCGAGGACGCCCGCGACCTCGGCCGACTGCGGCGCCGACAGGACGCGCGTCCGCGGCCCGGCGACGCCGAGCTTCTCCTCGGCGATCTCGGCCGGCGTGTCGCCGAGCACCCCGGCGTGCTCCCGGAAGACGGGCGTGATCGCGGCCACGTCCGGGGGGAACAGCGCGACCTCGTCCGACCGTCCGCCCATGCCCGCCTCCAGGACGAGCGCGTCCGCCCCGGCGCGGCGCGCGTGCAGGACGCCCGCGACCGTGAAGAGCCCCGACGGCGACAGGTAGCCGCCGGACGGCGGGGGGAGCGCGGCCACGGCCTCCCCGAGGGCGTCCGCCAGGCGGGCGAGTTCCCCGGCGGAGACGGCGCGCCCGTCCACCCTGATGCGGTCGCGCTCGCTGCGCAGCCCGGGACTCGTGACCGTGCACACGCGCAGCCCGGCGGCCCCGAGGAACGCCGACGCGTAGGTCGCCGCCGTCCCCTTCCCTTTGGAACCGACGACGGTCAGGACGGGAACACCCGGCGCGAGGAGGCCCAGCGCGTCCGCCAGGGCGCGGGCCCGCCCGACGTCGCGGGACTCGCCCGGGGCCCGCCGCTCCCACTCGCGGAAGAACACCTCCATCCCTCCAGTGTGGGCCCGGACGGAGGCGCGCCCGCCGCCGAGTAGGCTCTGTGACCGTGAGTCAGGTATCCGAGCCGTCCGATTACAGGGCCACCGTCGGCGCGATCATGGGGCGTGGGGTCGAGTGGGAGATCGACCCGACCCTCGACCGGATCGCCGACCTGGTCGACGTTCTGGGGGCGCCGCACCGCGCGTACCCGGTGATCCACATCGCCGGGACGAACGGCAAGTCCACCACGGCCCGGCTCGTCGAGGCGCTGCTGCGCGAGCGCGGTCTGCGCACCGGGCTCTACACCAGCCCCGAGCTGACGACGCTGCGCGAGCGCATCGCGATCGACGGGGAGCCGATCAGCGAGGAGCGGTTCGTCGAGGCGTTCAACGACGTGCTGCCCTACCTGCAGCTGGTCGACGACAAGCACGAGACCCGGCTGTCGTTCTTCGAGGTGCTCACCGCGATGGCCTTCGCGGCGTTCGCGGACGCGCCGGTCGACGTGGCGGTGGTGGAGGCCGGCATGGGCGGCGCCTGGGACGCCACGAACGTCGCCGACGGCGCCGTCGCGGTGATCACGCCGATCGGCCTGGACCACACCCGCTACCTGGGCGACACGCTGGAGCAGATCGCCGGGGAGAAGGCGGGCATCATCAAGCCGGGCGCGATCGCGGTGCTGGCGCAGCAGCCGGTCGAGGCCGCCGAGGTCCTGCTGCGGCGGGTCGTGGAGACCGGCGCGACGGCGGCGCGCGAGGGCGTCGAGTACGGCGTGCTCGGCCGGGACGTCGCCTTCGGAGGGCAGCAGATCTCGCTGCGCGGCCTGCACGGCGTCTACGACGAGATCTTCCTGCCGCTCTTCGGCGAGCACCAGGCGAGCAACGCCGCGACGGCCCTGGCCGCCGTGGAGGCGTTCGCCGGAGGAGCCCCCACCCGGGGCGAGCCGAACCTGGAGGCCGCGACCCGGATCGCGCCCGGCGAGTCCTTCCTCGGCGGCGAGGAGGGGCAGCTCGATCCTGCCCTGGTCCGCAGCGGCTTCGCCAAGTCGGCCTCGCCGGGCCGGCTGGAGGTCGCCCGGACGGGCCCGACCGTCCTGCTGGACTCGGCGCACAACCCCGCCGGGATGGCCGCGACCGTCGCCACGGTCACCGAGTCGTTCGGCTTCACCCGGCTCGCCGGGGTCCTCGCCATCGCCGCCGACAAGGACGTCGCCGGGGTCCTCGACCAGCTCGAACCCGTTCTGGCCGAGCTGGTGGTGACCCGCAACTCCTCGGCGCGCTCGATGCCGCCCGAGGAGCTGGCCGAGATCGCCGAGGGAATCTTCGGCGCCGACCGCGTCCATGTCGTCCAGCGGCTGGACGACGCCATCGACCGGGCGATCGGCCTCGCCGAGGAGACCGGCGAGTACCGGGGCGCCGGCGTGCTGATCACCGGCTCGGTGGTCACGGCGGGCGAGGCCCGCACCCTGCTGCGCGTCGGTGAAGGCCGGTGACGGGCATGAGCGCGCGGACCGCCCCCAACCCGGCGCGGAGGCTGTTCGCCACCGTGCTGGCGTGCGAGGCCATCGTGATCGCGCTCGCGATCCCGGTGGCGGTGACGGTGCTGGACGTGGACGGGGCGACCGCCGGCGGCGTGTGCGGCGGGCTGGCCGTCGCGTGCGTCGCGCTGGCCGGTCTGCTGCGCTTCCCGTGGGCGGTGCCCGTCGGCACCGTCCTGCAGGTGCTGATCTTCGCGACCGGGTTCATGGTCCCGGCCATGTTCTTCCTCGGTGTCGTTTTCGGGGCCCTTTGGGGCACGGCCATTTGGCTGGGACGCAAGGTGGGGAGCGCTCCGCCGCGCTAGGTTCGCGGGGACGGCACCATTGCGTCCGCCGATTCCCGTGTAATTCCCTTATCGCATTATTTGGACAAACTTCCCTTCCGGGAAATGCGCGTGCGGCGGACGACGACGTCCTAAGGAGCACGCCGTGTCCTCCCACGCACGCGAACATCCGCCCGGCGACCTCGCCAGGACGCGTCCCGCCGGGGCTCCGGCGCGCCTCGCCGAAGGGGATGCCCGGCGGAGGCTCGCGACGCTCGGCGCCCTGCTGCTGACGTTCACCGCGCTGCCCGCGGCGGTCCTGGTGGTGCCCGACGCGTCCGGCGACGTCGTCCCCGCGGCCGCGAGCGCCCTCGCGCTCGGCGACGCCGAGATCCCCGGGCTGCTGCGCGCCACCGGGCTGTCCCTGCCCGCCCTGCTGGTCACGGTGCCGCCCGCCGCCGTCGCCGCCCGCCGGCTCCCCGCGTGGGGCGTGCTCGCGGCAGGGCTCGCGGTGCTGCTCGCCGGGATCGGCGCCGCCGGGCTCGCCCGCTCCCTGCCCGACATCGGGACGGTCCGGGCCGTCCAGGGCGTCGGGGCGGGCCTCGTCCTGCCCGCGAGCCTCGTCCTCGTCTGGGAACGCCGGAACCGCGCCCTGACGGCCGCCTGGGCCGGAGCCCTCGCGGGCACGCTCATCCTCGCGATGCCGCTGGCGCTGAAGGCCGTCCCCGTGCCCGCCGACGGCGCCGCCGTCCCCGACTGGCGCGTCGCGCTCGCACCCTGCCCGCTGCTCGCCGTCGCCGCCGCCGGA
>NZ_JBEUPA010000281.1:0-4132 GCF_040492065.1 Actinomadura sp. NPDC000929
GCGGGGTCGCGGCCCGCCGCGGACGGGTGGTGGTGGACGACCAGGTCCGGCACGTAGGCGAGCCCCCATCCGGCGGCGGCCAGATCGAGGGCGAGCAGTTCCTCCTCGCCGCCGAAGTGCAGGACGCCGGAGAAGCCGCCCGCGTCGAGGAAGGCGTCCCTGCGCACGACGACCGAGCAGGCCAGGAAGCCGAGGATCGCCGGTCCCGGCAGGCCCTCGGGGCGCCCGAGCTCCGCGCGGGCCATCCGCTCGGAGACGGGGTCCACCCGCTCCTCCTCCCCCACCAGGACCTTCGCGGCGAGCAGCGCCGTCCGCGGGTGGGCGTCGAGGATCACGGCCGCCCGCTCCAGCGCGCCCGGGGCCCACCAGGAGTCGTCGTCGGCGAAGGCGATGTAGCGGGTGGCCGCGAGCTGGGCCCCGGCGTTGCGGGCGGCCGCGCCCCGGTTGGCCGGCAGCCTCAGCACGGTCGCCCCCGCCGCCTCCGCGACGGCGGCGGTGCCGTCGCCGGAGGCGTTGTCGGCCACGATGACCGGGGCCGTGTGGTGGCCGAGGCTGCGGCGCAGCTCCGGGGCGCGGTCGCGGGTCACGACCACGATCGTCACGTCCGGCATGCGGTGGTCTCCCTAGCTCACGTAGCGGCGGGCCCTGGACGCGCGCTGCGCCGCCTCCAGGCGGCGCAGGCGGTCCTCGACGTCGGGGGGCAGCACTCTGCGCTCGCGGGCCACCCAGGCCAGCCCGGCCGCGGCCTCGGCGAGCGCGGCGGCCGTCACGCGGTCGCGCGGCAGGGTGCGCAGCAGGACGGCCGTCCTGCGGACGGCCACGGGCAGCGGGCGGCGCAGCCAGGTGAACCACAGGGTGTTGCGGATCCCGTGGCGGCGCCGCAGGTGCGCCTCGCGGACGCGGGACGGTTCGTGGTGCACGACGACGTCCTCGGCGAAGCACAACTGCCAGCCGAGCGCCATCAGGTCGGCGCTCAGCAGCTCCTCCTCCCCTCCCAGCCAGAGCCGGGGGGAGAACCCGCCCGCCTCCCGGAACGCCTCGGCCCGGACCATGGAGGCCCCCGCCAGGAACGAGCCGAGCGCCGGGCCCGGCAGCCACGGCGGCCCGGGGACGGGCGAGTGCCGCAGCTCCGGGACGATCGGGTCCTCGCGGCCGCCGGGCTCCACCAGGATCCGGCCGGTCACGACGGCGAGCCGCGGATGCGCGTCCAGGAGGCCGGCGGCGCGCGACGGCGCGTCCGGGTCCCACCAGGTGTCGTCGTCCCAGAACGCGACGTAGGGCGTGCGGACGTGGTCGACGGCGAGGTTGCGGGCGACGGCGCCGAGGTTGCGCGGCGAACGGATCAGGGTCGCCTCCGGGAACCGCTCCGCGACGGCGGCGGCGGACCCGTCCCGCGAGGCGTTGTCCACCACGATGACCGGAGCCCGCTCGGTGAGCGCGCGGGCGGCGGCCAGGGTGGCGAGCAGGGACCGCCGCCGGTCCCGGGTGATGACGACGACGGTGAAGCGCATGAACCGGCCACTACCCCCCGCTTTCCCCTCCATGTCCGTAAATGGCGCATCACCTGCAACTTTTATTACGAGCGACTCTTCTGACATCAGCGTTTAGCCACACAGTTCTCGGCAATGTCCCGAATTACCTATAGGGGATTTCGTTCCGGCGGATCCGGCCGGAGCACGGTGCCTACGACGACGGCCACCCGCCCCTCTCCCACCGAACGCTGCGCCGAAACGGGGTACTCATGCGCGTGCTCGGAATCAACGCGATCTTCCATGATCCGGCCGCCGCGCTGGTGTCGGACGGCACCGTCGTCGCCGCGGCCGAGGAGGAGCGCTTCAGCCGCCGCAAGCACGGGAAGCGGCCGGTGCCCTTCTCCGCCTGGGAGGTGCCGGAGCAGGCCGCCCGGTGGTGCCTGGAGGAGGCCGGGCTGGAGCCCGGCGACCTCGACGCCGTCGCCTACTCCTACGATCCCGAGCTCGCCGAGCCCGGACTCGGCGGGCACGACGCCCAGTGGGAGCGCCTGCGCACGCTCTACGCCCGCCGCGCCCCGAACTTCCTGGCGACCGCGCTGCCGGGCCTCGACCCCGGGATCGTCCGGTACGTGCCGCACCACGTGGCGCACGCCGCGTCCGCCGCGCTCGCCGCGCCCGGGCCCGGCGAGGGCGACGTGCTGGTCCTGGACGGCCGCGGCGAGTCGCACTCGCACCTCGCCGGGACGTACGAGGGCGGCGAGCTGACGCCGCTGCACGCCCAGCGCCTCCCCCACTCGCTCGGCCTCATGTACGAGGACCTCACCGAGCACCTCGGCTTCCTGCGCTCCAGCGACGAGTACAAGGTCATGGCGCTCGCGTCCTACGGCGAGCCGCGATTCCTGGACGAGCTGCGCGAGCACGTCCGCGCGACCGGGGACGGCGGCTTCGCGGTCGCCCCCATCGACTGGGGCTCCCTGGCGAAGGCCCGCCGGCCCGGCGGCGAGTGGACCCGGGACCACGCCGACCTCGCCGCCAGCGTCCAGACCCGCCTGGAGGAGGTGCTCCTCGACCTCGCGGCCTGGCTCCACGGCCGGACCGGATCCCGCCGCCTGCTGCTCGCCGGCGGCGTGGCCCTCAACTGCGTCGCCAACTCCCGGCTGGCCGAGACCGGACCCTACGACGACATCTGGGTCCAGCCCGCGGCGGGCGACGCCGGGACGGCGCTCGGCGCGGCGCTGCACGTCGCGCGGGCGGGCGGCGACCCGCTCGCCGCCATGCCGGGCGCCGGCCTCGGCCGCCGGTGGGACGACGAGGAGATCGCCGCGCGGCTCGACACCGCCAGGATCCCCTACGAGCGGCCGGACGACCTGGCCGGCGCCGTCGCCGACGCCCTGGCCCGAGACGAGATCGTGGCGTGGTTCCAGGGGCGCTCGGAGTTCGGGCCGCGCGCGCTCGGGCACCGCTCCCTGCTCGCCCACCCCGGGCGTGCCGGCAACATCGAGCGGCTCAACGACGTCAAGGGCCGCGAGCAGTTCCGGCCCATCGCGCCGATGGTGGCGCTCGACCGCGCGTCCGAGATCTTCGAGGGCCCGCTGCCGAGCCCCTACATGCTGTTCGTGCACCGGGTCAGACCCGAGTGGCGCGAGCGGATCCCCGCCGTCGTGCACGTGGACGGCACCGCCCGCGCCCAGACGGTCGACGCCGCCGACGAGCCGCTCGTGGCGCGCCTGCTGGAGGAGTTCGGCCGCCGCACCGGGCTGCCGGTCCTGGTCAACACCAGCCTGAACACCGCCGGCCGCCCCATGGTGGACGACCCGCGCGACGCGCTGGAGTGCTTCGGCTCGGCGCCGGTCGACCTGCTCGCCATCGGCCCGTTCGTGGTGCGCCGCAGGGAGGTGCACGCCCGATGAGCTGCACCGTCGTCATTCCCACGATCGGCAGGCCGAGCCTGCGCGTCACGCTGCACGCGCTGCTGACCGCCCTGCGCGACGGCGCGGGCCCCGCGCCGCACGAGATCATCGTCGTGGACGACCGCCCGGCGCCCGGCGCGCCGCTGCCGCTGCCGCCGCCGGCCGGGCAGCGGATCCGGGTGATCCGCTCCGGGGGCCGCGGACCCGCCGCCGCGCGCAACGCGGGCTGGCGCGCCGCCACGACCGAGTGGATCGCCTTCCTCGACGACGACGTCGTCCCCGAGGCCAAGTGGCCCGCCCGGCTGGCGGCCGACCTCGCCGCCCTGCCGCCGGAGGCCGGCGGCTCCCAGGGCCGCGTCTCCGTCCCGCCGCCGCAGGACGGCCGGGCCCCGACGGACTGGGAGCGGAACACCGCCGGGCTCGCGGACGCCGACTGGATCACCGCCGACATGGCCTACCGCCGCGGCCTGCTGGCCGAGCTGGGCGGCTTCGACGAGCGCTTCCGCCGCGCCTACCGCGAGGACGCGGACCTGGCGCTGCGCGCCATGGACGCCGGCCACGGCCTCGTCCTCGGGGAGCGGCGGCTGACGCATCCGGTCCGTCCGGCCGGCTTCTGGGCATCGGTGCGGGCCCAGGCCGGCAACGCCGACGACGTCCTCATGTGGCGCGTGCACGGCCCGTCCTGGCGCCGCCGCGCGGGCGAGGGCCGCGGCCTGCTCCGCCGCCACGTGCTCACCACCGCGGCGGGCC
>NZ_JBEUPA010000282.1:0-3916 GCF_040492065.1 Actinomadura sp. NPDC000929
GGGCGGGAGGCGGCGCGGGGCGGGAGGCGGCGCGGGGCGGGAGGCGGCGCGGGGCGGGGGTGACGGTGCGGCGTGCGGACCGGCAGGCGGTCGCAGCTCGTACTGGGATACGGGCGGGGGCGGCGAGCCGGGCCTGCCCGTCGGGTCAGCGGCGTTTCGCGGGGCCTGCGGCCTTGCGTTGCTGGCGCTGGCTGCGGGGCGCCGTGCGGCGGGGCTCGGGCGGACCGGCGGAGGGGACGACGGGCGCGGCTGATTCGGTGGGCGTCGCGGACGGCTTGGACGGTCCGGGCGGGCCGGACGGCCTGCGCGGGCCGGGCGAGGTCATGTCGCCGAACTTGCCGTCGGGGCGGCGCGGGGCCTCCAGGGGCGGGGCCTCGCGGCGGGACATGCCGAAGTGGCCGCCGACGAAGAGCAGGATCAGGCCGAGCAGGACGCCGGCGGCCGGGATGTAGCTGCGCACCATGTCGATCTGCAGGGCGGTGCTGTTCGCCATGTCGACCAGGCCCTTCTGGTCCCTGTCGATGGTGATGAGGTCGGCCTGCGCGACGATCATCGAGCCCCTGCCGTCGGCCGTGCGGACGGTGCTGCGGATGTTCTCGCGGTGCTTGACCGGGATGCCCGTGCGCGGGTCGACCCAGACGGTGTTGTAGGCCTCGGTGTACCGGTCGACCTTCTGGCTCCCCGCGTCGCCGGGCAGGCCGAGCATCTTCGCGGGCAGCTTGGCGTCCAGCGCCGCCGTCTTGGTGAGCGGGATCGTCTGGGTGAACCGGTACGTCGTCAGCCCGTGGACCTTCTCGACGGCGTTGAACTGCATCGGCGCCGTCTGCTTGGTCGTCATGTCGTAGAAGGGGTAGTCCTTCTTCTGCACGTTCGCGATGGGGAACAGCAGCCCGTACCCGGTCATCCGGACGCCGTTGTCGCCGTCGACGTTGGCGCCGCAGCAGTTGGTCAGGACGCCGGTCCGGCGGTCGAAGGCGATGCGGTAGCCCTGGATCTGAACGGGCTTGTCCGGCTTGTCCTGGTTGTAGATGTTGGTGGTGGAGTCCCAGACCGCGATGTCGTCGTTGCCCTCGTTGGCGCGGACGTCCCCGCGGACGGTGTTCTTGGCCAGCAGGGTGACGCCGGTCTTGAGCTTGAGGTCGGCCTCGTCGAAGTACGTGGAGCCCTTCGACTCCAGGTTCGTCACCTGGTAGCGGTTCAGTGGAGCGACGACCACCTGGTCGGCGACGTAGAAACGGACGAGCGGCGCGAGCGTGAGGAAGAACGCGCCAAGGCCGATCAGGACCAGGCCGACCGGTCGCCGCATGAACACCTCCGGGGCTGCCGTCGCTCGCACGGCGGGCGGGGGCCTCGCCGAGCCGCCGGGCCCCACCTCCAGCATGTCCGGGTCACCCTACCGGACCGCTGTACTGGTCGGTAAGCTCCCCGTTACCTTGCGGGCGCCCGATCGGCGGGACGACCGGGCTCGACGACACGGACGGTGAGGTGGCGATGGCGGCGGCGCCCCCCAGGCGGGACGGAACACGTCCCGGGAACGGGCACCGGGCCACGCTGGCGCGGTCGGTCCGGCTGCTGAGCGCTTTCCGGCGCGAGCAGAGCGAACCGGAGTACTTCTACGAGCTGATGGCGCGCGACACCGTCGCGCAGCTCGGCTCGTACGCCGATCTGGCGGGCGCGACGGTCGTCGACGTGGGGACCGGCTCCGGGTTCTTCGCCCGCGCGCTGGCGGACGCCGGGGCGCGCTGCACCGGCATCGACCACGACCTCTCCGAACTGACCGCGCACGCCGTCGACGTGCCGAACACCCTCGTCGGGAGCGCGCTGGCCCTCCCCTTCCGCACGGGGTCGGTCGACGTGTGCTTCTCGTCGAACGTCCTGGAGCACGTCCCCGACCCCTGGCGCATGGCCGACGAGATGGTCCGGGTGACCAGGCCCGGCGGGACGGTCTTCCTGTCGTTCACCAACTGGCTGTCCCCGTGGGGCGGCCACGAGACGTCCCCCTGGCACTATCTCGGCGGCGACCGGGCGGCGCGGCGCTACGAGCGCCGGAACGGGTTCCCGCCGAAGAACCGGTTCGGGCTGGGCCTGCATCCGGTGTCGGTGTCGTCGGCGCTCAGGTGGGCCCGCGGGAACGACCAGGCGACCGTCCTGGACGCGCTGCCCCGCTACCACCCGCGCTGGGCGGAGGCCGTCGTCCGCGTCCCGGGCCTACGCGAAGTCGCCACCTGGAACCTCGTCCTGGTACTCAGAAAAAACACCCCCCTCAACAACCACCCCACACCCAGAAAGCAAGAAGCGCCCGGAGAGCCGGACGCGCTCCGGCAGGGTGGGGGGCTTGGCGGGGTCGAGAACCATGGCGTGCTCGGGGGGCCTGGTTCGTGAGGGATGGTGAGCGGGGGGTCCGGTCTGCGGCGCCGCCCGTTTCGGGGCATCAGGACACCGTGGACGGCCTGCGCGCCGTGGCGGCGCTCGTCGTCCTGGTCTTCCATGTCGCGAGCGCGGCCGGTTCGATCACCAACCCGAACGGCGCGCGGTGGCTGTTCAACGGCGGCCAGGTGGGCGTGCCGATCTTCTTCGCGCTCTCCGGGCTGCTGCTCTACCGCCCGTGGGCGGCGGCCGTCCTGGACGGGCGGGCCGCGCCGCGGACGGCCGAGTACCTGCGCAGGCGCGTGTTCCGCATCCTGCCCGCGTACTGGGCCGTGGTCGTGGTGTTCATGTTCACGGCCGGGCGCGACCACGTCGGCGACCCGCTGACCTGGGGATCGCTGCTCACCCTGACGCAGACCTACCTGCCCGACCCGTGGTGGAACGGCGACCTCGGGCCCGCGCACCTCGGGCAGATGTGGAGCCTCGTCGTCGAGGCCGGCTGGTACGTCCTGCTGCCGTTCACCGCGGCCGCCCTCTCCTGGTACGCGCGCCGGACGGGCAGCCGCGACGTCGGCGTCCGCGCCCGGCGCCTCCTCGTCGGCATCGGCGTGTACGCGGCGCTGTCGCTGCCGTGGACCGTCCTCATGTTCGTCCCGGAGCGGCACACCGGGATGGGGGTCTGGCTGCCGCGGTACTTCGCCTGGTTCGCGATCGGGATGGCGCTCGCGGTGGTGACGGTGTGGGCGCGGCTGGACGAGCGCCGTCCCGTGGCCGCGGTGTGCCGCGCCGTCTCCGACTCGTGGGCGGCGTGCTGGGTCGCGGCGGCGATGCTGTACGTGGTGGCGGCGACGCCCGCCGCCGGGCCGCTCAGCCTCCAGACGCCGGACGCCTTCTGGACGTCCCTGCTGCACGTGGTGGTGTTCGGGCTGTGCGCGGCGGCGCTCGTGGCGCCGGTGGCGCTGGCTCCGGCGGACCATCCGGCGCTCGGCGCGATCCTGGGGAACCCGGTGATGCGGTTCCTCGGCCGGATCTCCTACGGCGTGTTCCTGTGGCAGCTCCTGATCATCATCGCCTGGTTCGACGCGACCGGCCGCGGCTTCCGGGGGAACGTCGCGACGGATCTGCCGGTGGTGGCTGCGGCGACCATCGCAGCGGGGGCCCTGACCCACTACCTGGTGGAGTGGCCGGTCCAGCGGCTGACCCGCCGCCGGGCGCCGTCCCGTCAGGCGGACCCTGCCCCGGCGCCGTCCAGCTGAGCGGGATCGGGCCGCCGGAGCCGCCGCCGGGCGGCTTCGGGCGCCACAGCTCGACCGCGAGCCGCCCGACGATCACGAGCCCGAGCAGCTGCGGGGCGATGTCGCCGAGCGGTCCGGACGGGGCCGCCGGGTTGTCGATCAGGTCGAGCCGGACACCGGCGGCGAGGCAGCCCGCCCCGGCGAGCATGGCGAGCGCGACCGGCCACGACGACGCCAGGGCGCGCGGCACGGCGGAGCACCTACAGCGGGTAGCGCGGGCCCTACCGGCGGAGACCGAACCGCACTACTCTGCC
>NZ_JBEUPA010000283.1:0-3901 GCF_040492065.1 Actinomadura sp. NPDC000929
TCGTGGTCGCCGGCCGCGAGCGCGGCCTCCGCCGCGCGGGCCAGGGCCCGCGCCCGGTAGTAGGGGTTGCCGAGGGCCTCCCACGCGGCCGCGGCCTCCTCCCAGGCGGCCCGGTCGAGGATGCCGCGCGCCCGGGACAGTTCGGCGGCGAACGTGAGGCAGTGCGCGTGCTGGAGCGGGCCGCTCGTCCCGAGGGCGGCGGCGCGCTCCTCCAGGCGGCGCAGACGCTCCTCGGCGGTGGCGCCGATCTCGCCGCAGGCCGCCGCGCCCACGACGAGCGCGGGCCAGGTGTAGCGGGCGTCGTCCGGCATGCCGGTGTGCTGCAGGACGGGCTCCAGCGCCGCCAGCGCGGCCTCGGGGCGTCCCTCGGCGAAGGCGATGTTCGCCTCCAGCCAGAGGGTGCTGAAGTAGTCCTGCGTCTTCATCCACTTCAGCTTGAGCTTCATGATCTCGCGCGACCTCGCCAGCCGCGCCTTGGCCGTCGCGATGTCGCCGCGCACGAGCGCCACCCAGCCGGACAGGACGAGCAGCGAGGTGCGGGTCGTGATGGCGGGGTCCTGCTCCAGGGCGTGGTTCATCACGGCCAGGGCCTCGTCCCACCGGCCGAGCGAGACCAGCGGCTCGGCCTCGTTGATGGACAGGAACGTTCCCTGCGTGCGGCCCACGCCGTACTGGCGGGCCAGCTCCGCGCCGTGCCCGGCGACGGCGGCGGCCTCCTCGTGCCGTCCGGAGCCCTCCAGGAAGTGCGACCTGATCACGTAGTAGCGGAGCAGCACCCGGTGGTTGCCGCTGCGCTCGGCGCTCTCCCCGACCTCGGCGAGGCGCGTCTCGTCGTCGTAGTCGATGTCGGCGCAGAACAGCGTGATGAGCGCCTCGGTCTCCGCGACGGGGTCGCCGAGGGCGCGCGCGATGGACAGGGACTCCAGCGCCGCCTCGCGGGCCGCCTCGATGGAGGTGGTGATGCGCACGTAGTTGCCGAGCGTGGACAGGGCCCGGGCGCGCAGGATGGTCGGCGGGTCGGCCGGCAGCGCGTCCACCGCGGCGCGCAGGTCCTCGACGAAGCCGGGGCGCGCCACGTGGTAGAGCATGCGGCCGCGCTGTTCGAGCAGCGCCGCCCAGCGGGCGGTGTCGCGCTCGCCGTCGGCGGCCTCGACCTCCTTCAGCGCGGCGGTCGTGAGCTTGATGCCGCGGTCGAACTCGCCGGCCAGGTCGGCGGCGTTCGCGGCGTCCTCCAGGACCGAGACGTGGTCGGCGCCGATGCGCTCCGCCGCGTCGGGGACCTTGTCCCACAGCTGGAGCACGCGTTCGAGCATCGCCAGGCACTCGGCGTAGGCGACCGCCTTGCGGGCCTCGCGCGCCGCGCGCCAGGACGCGACCAGCGCCCACGTGCTGTCGTGGGCCTGCGTCCAGTGGTAGCTCAGCTCGACCCAGAGCCGCCGGGCCGGGACGAGCCCGGGGTCCTTCTCCAGGGCCTCGGCGTAGCGGGTGTGCAGGCGCGTGTACTCGCCCGGCAGCAGGTCGTCGTGGACGGCCTCGCGGATCAGGGCGTGCCGGAACGCGTAGCCGTCGCCGTCCACGACCAGGACGTTGGCGGCGACGGCGGGCCGCAGGACGCGGGTCAGCGCGGCGTCGTCGAGCCGGGACACCGCGGCCAGCAGCGCGTGCTCGATGCGGGTGCTGCCGCCGCTGGCGTCCCGCAGGACGTCCTGCGTCTCCTCGGGGAGCCGCTGGACGCCCGCCAGCAGCAGGTCGCGCAGCGACTCGGGCAGCTCGCAGGCCAGCGTGCCGTCGTCGTCGAGCAGCGCCTCGATGAACAGGGGGTTGCCCTCGCTGCGGGCCTCGATCCGCTCGACGAGGCCGGGCGGCGGGATGTGGCCGAGCAGCTCGGTGACGAGCGCGGCGACGTCGGCGCGGGCCAGCCGGCCGATCTCCGTCCGGCGGACGCGTTCGAGCCGCTCCAGCCCGGCGAGCAGCTGGCGCAGCGGATGGGTGCGGTGCAGCTCGTCCGACCGGTAGGTCATGACGATCAGCAGCGGCGCCGAGCCGAGATTGCGGATCAGGAAGGCCAGCAGGTCGCGGGTGGACCGGTCCGCCCAGTGGGCGTCCTCGATGACGAGCACGACCGGGCCGCGCTCGGCGAGCCGCTCCAGCAGCGTCAGCACGACCTCGAACAGCCGGGCGCGCTCCTCGCCGGACGCGGCGTCGCTCTCCGGCTCCCCGAACTCGGGCAGCAGCCGGGCCAAGGCGCCGGTGTCGCCGCGCGGGACGAGCCCGGCGACGCCGTCGACGCCGATGTCGCGGACGAGCCCGCGCAGGATCGTGGTGAACGGCGCGAAGGGAAGGCCGTCGGAACCGAGCTCCAGGCAGCCGCCGACCAGCGTCCTGGCGTCGGCCTCCCGGCTGAACTCCCTGACCAGGCGGGTCTTGCCGAGGCCCGCGTCGCCGCCGAGCAGCACGGCGCCCGGCGCGGCGGCGAGGGCGTCCCGCAGCTGCCGCAGTTCGGCCGACCTGCCGACCAGGACGGGACTCATCGCACGCGCGTTCACGTCACAAGCATGCCAAAGGGATCGGACAATCCCACCCGTATATCACTCCGTGAGACGCCAGCCCTGGCCCCGGTGCTCGTCCAGCTCCGGAACCGCACCCCGCGGGAGCGGCGGGTGGACGGCCGTCCGCACCGGACCCTCGTCCTGGACCCTGCGCGCCCTGAAGTGGTCGAGTTCGAGCATCTCGGCGCGGGACAGCAGGGGCGCCACCGGGGCCCCCGCCCGCGCCAGTCGCTCGACGGCCTCCTCCCGGGTGAGCCCGGCGACCGCGGCGGCGACCGCGCCGTCCAGCTCGCGGATCCGCTGGAGCCGCTCGGCGAACGGGACGGCGGCGTGCTCGCCGATGCCGAGCGCGCGGCAGGTCGCCGCCCAGAGCTTCTCCTCGGACACGACGCCGAGGGTGATCTTCTGGCCGTCCCTGGTCGGGTAGACGCCGTAGCCCGGCACCGGCCCCGCGCCCGACCGGCGGGTCGCCGCCGGGACGGTGCCGACCCAGTGCGCCAGGACGTCCGCCATGCCGAGGTCGATGCGGTCGCCGACCCCCGTCTCGCGGGCCTTGAGGCAGGCGGCCGTGATCGCGAAGGCGGCGGTCGTCGCGGCCGCCATGTCCGCGAGGGGAAGCTCGTCGGCCTCCGGCGACACGGCGTCGGGGGGCAGCGCGGCCGCGTGGGCGCGGTAGTTGATGTCGTGTCCCGGAACGTCCCTGAGCGGGCCCTCCGCGCCGTACCCGGAGATGGAGCAGTAGACGAGCCGGGGGTTCAGCGCCCTGAGGGTCCGGTGGCCCACGCCCAGCCGCTCGGCGACGCCCGGCCTGAACCCCTCGACGAAGACCTCGGCGTCCGCGGCCAGTTCCCTGAGCGCCGCGAGCCCGTCCTCGGACTTGAGGTCGAGCACCATGCCGCGCTTGTGCCGGTTGAGGACGTCGAAGTGGTCGCGGAACATCCGCATCGGCTCCCCGCCGGGCGGCTCCACCTTGATCACGTCGGCGCCGAGCTGGGCGAGCAGCTGCGTCGCGTACGGCCCGGGCCGCCACATCGTCAGGTCGAGGACGCGCAGTCCGTCCAGCGGCGCCATGGTGCTCCTCGCGTGTCGGGGACCATCACCGTGCCGTTCCGCCGCATCCGGAGTCAAGCGAGCGCTTGGTCGTCAAGGGTCGCGGGAGCGGCCGCCGCCCCGCCGTCCCGCGAAGAAGAACGGGCCGCACGCCCGGCGCCGGTCGCTCGGAAGCGACCGGCGCGGGGTGGGGCCCGCCGACAGCTCGGGGAGGCCCGGCGGGCCGCCCCGTCGTGGGGGGGGGGCGCCCGCGGCGGGGGCGCGGGGGCGCGGCGAGAAGAGGCTCGGGGGCCGCACAACCC
>NZ_JBEUPA010000284.1:0-3868 GCF_040492065.1 Actinomadura sp. NPDC000929
CCGGGCCCAGCGGAGGCCCGGTGCCGACCGGAGGCCCGGTGCCGACCGGAGGCCCGGTGCCGACCGGAGGCCCGGTGCCGACCGGAGGCCCGGTGCCGACCGGAGGTCCGGTGCCCGCCGAGAGCCCGTCCTCCGGCCAGGGGACCGCCCTGGAGCGCTCGTGGGTGCGCGGCAAGGGGTTCGACACCTGCACCGCCCCGTCCCTGGCGACCATGAGGGCCTGGCGGCCCTCGTTCAAGGTCACCAACATCTACATCGGCGGAGCGGCGCGCGGATGCGCCCAGCCGAACCTCACCGCCTCGTGGGTGCGGCAGGTGCGCGCCATGGGCTACCGCCTCACCGCCACCTACGTGGGCCTCCAGGCCCCGTGCGGCAGCCGCCCGCAGCGCTTCACCGCCCGGAGCGCCTCCTGGCAGGGCGCCCAGGCGGCCGCGGACGCCGCCCGCAGGGCCCGGGCGCTCGGCATTCCGGCCGGCAAGCCGCTCTACTACGACATGGAGGCCTACGACCACAAGAAGAGCGCCTGCCGGGCCGCCGTCCTCCGCTTCGTCGACAACTGGGTCGACCGGCTGAAGACCGAGGGCTACCAGCCGTGCCTCTACAGCAGCTCCAAGTCCGGCATCCGCGACGTGGGCCGGTCCTCGATCAGCAGGCCGTCCTGCGTCTGGTTCGCCAACTGGGACCGCCGGGCCGACGTGTACGGAGACCCGTTCCTGCCGGACGCCTGGTGGGCGCCGCACCGCCGCGTCAAGCAGTACCGCGGCGGCCACCGGGAGACGCACGGCGGGGTCACCCTGAACATCGACAGCGACGTCGCCGACGGGCGCGTTTACTAGTTCCTGCTCAGGGGCCCCCGTGCCCTAAGCTGGGGGCACTCTCCGGCGGCGGCGGCGCCCGCGCCGGAGCACATCACCGGGGATCACACTCGCCGCCGCCCGCCGTCGCCGCGGGACCGGGGCGCACTCACTGTTCCCGCCGACCGCCAGCCGGATGGAGAATCTTTCATGGCACGCCGTTCCGATGTGCTGGACACGATCGTCAACCTCGCCAAGCGGCGGGGCCTGGTCTACCCGTCGAGCGAGATCTACGGCGGGCTCCGCGCCTCCTGGGACTACGGCCCCCTCGGCGTCGAGCTGAAGAACAACGTCAAGCGCCAGTGGTGGAAGTCGATGGTGCAGGGCCGCGACGACGTCGTGGGCCTCGACTCGTGCGTCATCCTGGCGCGCGAGGTCTGGGAGGCCAGCGGCCACGTCCAGGCGTTCGTCGACCCGCTCACCGAGTGCCAGTCCTGCCACAAGCGCTTCCGGGCCGACCACCTGGAGGAGGCCTACGAGGAGAAGCACGGCCGGCCGCCCGCGAACGGCCTCGCCGACATCTCCTGCCCCAACTGCGGCGTGAAGGGCTCGTTCACCGAGCCGAAGATGTTCAACGGGCTGCTCAAGACCTACCTCGGCCCCGTCGAGGACGAGTCGGGCCTGGCCTACCTGCGTCCCGAGACCGCGCAGGGCATCTTCATCAACTACCTGAACGTCCAGCAGTCCGCGCGCCGCAAGGTGCCGTTCGGCATCGGCCAGATCGGCAAGTCGTTCCGCAACGAGATCACGCCCGGCAACTTCATCTTCCGGACCCGCGAGTTCGAGCAGATGGAGATGGAGTTCTTCGTCAAGCCCGGCAGTGACGAGGAATGGCACCAGTACTGGATCGACGAGCGCATGCAGTGGTACGTCGACCTCGGCATCCGCAAGGAGAACCTGCGGCTGTTCGAGCACCCGCAGGAGAAGCTGTCCCACTACTCCAAGCGCACCGTCGACGTGGAGTACCGGTTCGACTTCGTCGGCAGCGAGTGGGGCGAGCTGGAGGGCATCGCCAACCGCACCGACTACGACCTGACCACGCACTCCAAGGCGTCCGGCGCCGACCTGTCGTTCTTCGACCAGGAGTCCGGCGACCGGTTCACCCCGTTCGTGATCGAGCCCGCGGCGGGCGTCGACCGCTGCACGCTCACCTTCATGATGGACGCCTACGCCGAGGACGAGGCGCCCAACGCCAAGGGCAAGATGGAGAAGCGCGCCGTCATGCGGCTCGACCGGCGGCTCGCCCCGGTGAAGGTCGCGGTGCTGCCGCTGTCGCGCAACGCCGACCTGTCCCCGAAGGCCCGCGACCTCGCCGCGCAGCTGCGCCGCAACTGGAACGTCGACTTCGACGACGCGGGTGCCATCGGCCGCCGCTACCGGCGCCAGGACGAGATCGGCACCCCGTTCTGCGTCACCGTCGACTTCGACACCCTGGAGGACGACGCGGTGACCGTCCGGGAGCGCGACTCGATGAGCCAGGAGCGCATCGCGCTCAGCCAGGTCGAGTCGTTCCTCGCCGCGCAGCTCGTCGGCTGCTGACCCGGCTCCGGGCGACGCCCCGGTGACGACGAGACGGGCCGCCCCCGCAAGGGGGCGGCCCGTCCTTTCCCTGGGAGCGCGGCGGGGGACTGGCTCTCCTCGGGAGCTCCGTTCCGGCCTCCGGTCAGCTGGTGACGTAGAGGGGCTGGTTGTAGGTGCCGGATCCGGCGACCGACTCGCCGCGCAGCGCGTACGTGGCGGTCACGGTGGCCGTGGACGGGCAGAGGAAGTTGCTGCCCGACTGCTTGTTGACCGTGGCGTTCTTCACGCCGACCTGCGCGTCGCTGCTGGTGGTGACCGGCCGCGAGCCGTTGTCGCCGTTGTAGCCGTTGGCGGTGAGGTTGCCGCCGTACACGCAGGTGATGCCGCCGAAGATGTCGACCACGGCCTTCACCTTGAAGTTCGCGATCGTGACGGTGGCGTCCCGGCCGCCGCTGTGCCCTGGGTCGAAGGTGACGTTGCCGCCCGTCCAGGGCAGGTTCTGCGCGGTGATCGTCGAGCTGGTGCTGCCGCTGCAGGGACCGCCGCCGGTGCCGGTGAAGGTGGCGGAGGCGACGTTCAGCGCGCTGCCGTCGGAGTTGATGGAGCCGTTCATCGTCGACTGGCTGCAGGAGCCGCTGCCGATCGAGCTGCTGACCGTCGCGGTGCCGAGCAGCGAGGCCTGCACTCTGCCGGAGTAGGCGGCGGCCGTGGCCGAGCCCTTGCGGATGGTCGTGCCCGCTGCGTACGCGGGGGCGACCCCCGCGGCGAGGACGGCCAGGGCGGCGGTCCCGACGATCGCGGTCTGTCTGATTCGTGCCACCGGAGACTCCTCTGTCCGGTTCGGGGTGGGCATACGCGAAAGTAATTCGCATAAATCGCGCGGGCAATGGCGGGCGGCGGACTGCGGGCTGGCCGGATCGGGACACCAGCCAGTGTCTGCTGGTAAGGCCGTGTGGCCGAGCACGGGCAACGTCTTTGTCACGCAACCCGTCCTTGACGGACCCGCTTTCACGGCTCTCGCCCCGGAGTCAGGGCGAGCGCCGCCGGAAGGAAAGTGGGCTAGGTTGGCGTGAACATCGGGGCGAGCACCCCGCCGGCGGTCCGGGCGAGGAGGGTGGAGTGGGCGAAGCGCACCATCCCGCCTTCCGGCGGCCCGTCGCGCGGCTGCTCGTCGTCGTGCTCGGCCTCCTCGGCTTCGTCGCCGGACCGGTCGGCGCGGGCCTGCCGGCCGGCGGCATGCAGGGCAGGGCGCCCGCCACCGGCACGGTGTCCGGAGTCCGGATCGGGGCCGCCCTCCAGGGGCCCGCCCGCACCCGCGTCACCCCCAAGTCGCGCACGGCCGGGCGCGTACAGACCGCCATCGCCGCCACCGCTCTCCGCGCGGCGGCGGCGCCGTACCCCCGGCTCGGCGGCGCCACCCACTCGTTCTCGCGGGACGGGCTGACGGTCGACAACGGGCAGCACATCTTCCTGAAGTGCTGCTCGGCGTACCG
>NZ_JBEUPA010000285.1:0-3793 GCF_040492065.1 Actinomadura sp. NPDC000929
GGGGACCGGAGCTGGCCGCGGCCGTCGCCGCCCAGCTCGCCCTGCTGGCGCTGCTCCGTCCCGGCCACGCGGGCCTGGCCGTGGGCGTCGGGTACGCGCTGGCCTCGTGGGCGCTGCTGACCGCCGCGTTCCGGCGGCGGCGGGCGCTGGGGCCGGCCGACCACGTGACGCTGGCGCGGGTGGTCCTCACCGGGGGTGTCGCGGCGCTGGTCGCGGGGCATCTCACCGGTGACGCCGGCCTCTGGCCGCTGGTCGCGGCCGCTTCCGCGGCCCTCGTGCTGGACGGCGTCGACGGTCGGGTCGCACGGCGCACCGGGACGGTGTCCAGGCTCGGGGCGCGGTTCGACATGGAGACCGACGCGGTCCTGGTGCTGGTGCTGAGCGTCGAGGTCGCGCGGACGGCGGGCCTGTGGGTGCTGGCGATCGGGGCGATGCGGTACGCGTTCGGCGCGGCGGCCTGGACGGCGCCGTGGCTGCGCGCGGAGCTGCGGCCGAGCGTCGCGCGCAAGGCCGTCGCCGTGGTGCAGGGGGTGGCGCTGGTCGTCGCGGCGTCGGGCGTCGTGCCGCACTCGGGCGCGCTCGTGGCGGCGGCGCTGGCGCTGCTGGTGTGGTCCTTCGGACGGGACGTGGCGTGGCTGGCGAAGCGGCGGCGCACGGCGGATCGTGTGCCCGCCGCCGTCGGAGAGGCGCAAGGAACTCAGGAGAACCGGACGATTCGGGGAAGGGGCACGGATGGAGCGCGACGCGCGCGCCTTCTGGATCCGGTCGCCAGGTGAGGGCGAGATCCGCGATGTCGTCCTCCCCGAGCCAGGGCCGGGGGAGGTGCTCGTCCGGACGCTCTTCTCGGGGGTGAGCCGCGGCACCGAGGCGATCGTGTTCCGCGGCGGCGTCCCGCCGAACCAGCACGCCGTCATGCGGGCGCCGTTCCAGGACGGGGCGTTCCCCGGCCCGGTCAAGTACGGGTACCTCAACGTCGGCGTGGTCGAGCACGGCCCCGCCGAGCTGGCCGGCCGCACGGTGTTCTGCCTCTATCCGCACCAGACCCGGTACGTCGTCCCGGCGAGCGCGGTCAGCGCCGTCCCGGACGGCGTGCCGCCGGAGCGGGCGATCCTCGCCGGGACGGTGGAGACGGCCGTGAACGCGCTGTGGGACGCGGCGCCGCTCGTCGGCGACCGCATCGCCGTGGTCGGCGCCGGGATGGTCGGCTGCTCGGTCGCCGGCGTGCTCGCGGGCTTCCCGGGATGCCGGATCCAGCTGGTCGACACCGACCCGTCCCGCGCGGACGTCGCGCGGGCGCTCGGCGTCGGGTTCGCCCATCCCGACCAGGCCGAGGGCGGCTGCGACCTGGTCGTGCACGCGAGCGCGTCCGAGGCCGGGCTCGCCCGGTCGCTGGAGCTGCTCGCACCGGAGGGGGAGGTGATCGAGCTGAGCTGGTACGGCGACCGGCGGGTCACCGTCCCGCTCGGGGAGTTCTTCCACTCGCGGCGGCTGGCGATCCGGGGCAGCCAGGTCGGCGCCGTGCCGCCGTCCCGCCGGTCGCGCCGCGGCTTCGCCGACCGGATCGCGCTCGCGCTGCGGCTGCTCGCCGACCCCGCCTTCGGCGAGCTGATCACCGGGGAGAGCCCGTTCGCCGAGCTGCCGCGGCTGATGCCGCGCCTCGCGGGCGGCGAGCAGCCCGCCCTGTGCCACCGGATCGCCTACTGAGGCGGGACCGCCCGCCGAGCCTGCTTACCGAGGAGGACGTTCGTTGTTCGCCATCACCGTCCGCGACCACGTCATGATCGCGCACAGTTTCCGCGGCGAGGTCTTCGGGCCCGCGCAGCACCTGCACGGCGCGACGTTCGTGGTGGACGCGACCTTCCGCCGGGCCGACCTCGACCCGGACGGCATCGTCGTCGACATCGGGCTCGCCACCAGCGAGCTCGGCGAGGTCCTGGGCGCGCTGAACTACCGCAACCTGGACGACGAGCCGGACTTCGCCGGGGTCAACACCTCGACGGAGTTCCTCGCCAAGGTCATCGCCGACCGGCTCGCCGACCGGGTGCGCGCCGGTGCGTTCGGCGCCAACGCCGCCGGCCTGGCCGGCATCACGGTGACGCTGCACGAGTCGCACGTCGCCTGGGCCAGCTACGAGCGTGAACTGTGACGTCCCGCGAGGTGTGCGTGGTCGTCCCGGCCGGCGTCGACGACGCCGCCGCCCCGAGCGGCGGCAACCGCTACGACCGGCGGCTGTGCGAGGAGCTCGCGGCGTCCGGGCGCCCCGTCCGGGAGGTGGCGGTGCCCGGCGCGTGGCCGCGGCCGGACCGGGCGGCCCGCGCCGGTCTGGGACGCGCGCTGGCCGCGCTGCCCGGCGGGTCCGTCGTCCTCATGGACGGGCTGGTGGCGTGCGGCGTCCCGGAGATCGTCGTCCCGGAGGCGGCGCGGCTGCGGCTCGCCGTCCTCGTCCACCTCCCGCTCGCCGACGAACCCGGGCAGGGCGATCTGAACGCGGGCGAACGCGAGGTGCTGGAGGCGGCCGGGGCCGTCGTCGCGACGAGCCCGTGGGCCCGGGACCACCTGATCGCCCACCACGGCCTGGAGCCGTCCCGCGTCCACGCCGTCGCCCCGGGCACCGACCCGGCGCCGCTCGCGTCCGGCACCGACGGCGCGGCGCGGCTGCTGTGCGTGGCGTCGGTGACCCCGCGCAAGGGGCACGACGTCCTCGTGGAGGCGCTCGCCACCATCGCGCGCCTGTCCTGGGACTGCGAGTGCGTCGGGCCGCTGGGCGGCGACCCGGAACACGTCGCGCGGGTCCGGCGGCTGATCGGCGGGCACCGGCTCGACGGGCGCGTCGAGCTGACGGGTCCGCTGACCGGCAAGCGGCTGGACGACGCCTACGCCGGTGCCGACCTGCTCGTCCTGGCGTCCCGCGCGGAGACGTTCGGGATGGTGGTGACCGAGGCGCTGGCGCGCGGCGTCCCGGTGCTCGCGACCTCGGTGGACGGGGTCCCGGACACGCTGGGCTGGGATCCGTCCGGGGCCGTCCCCGGCATGCTCGTGCCGCCGGACGACCCCGTCGCGCTGGGCGCGGCGCTGCGCCGCTGGCTCGTCGAACCGGAGCTGCGCGACCGGCTGCGCGCCTCCGCCCGGCTGCGGCGCGGCACGCTGCCCGGCTGGGACGACACCGCCCGCCGCATGGGAACCGTCTTGTCGAAGCTGCGAAGGGAGGCGCCGTGACGGGGGCCGAGGCGCGAGGAGGCGCTGTGACGGAGTTCGATCCATCCTGGCTGGAGCTGCGCGAGGGCGCGGACGCGACGGCGCGGGCCACGGAGCTGCTCGACCCGCTCCGCGCCGCGCTCCCGGCGGACGGGCCGCTGGTCATCTGGGACCTCGGGTGCGGCACCGGCTCCCAGGGGCGCTGGCTGTCCGGGCGGCTGCGCGGCCCGCAGCACTGGATCCTGCACGACGCCGATCCGCGCCTGCTCGACCGCGCCCGCGCGAGCGAGTACGCGACCGCCGACGGGACGCCCGCGACGGTCGAGACGCGCGCGGGCGGCATCGGCGCGCTCCGCGCGTCCGACCTGGTGGGCGCGTCGCTGGTCACCGCGTCCGCGCTGCTGGACGTGCTCACCGCCGCCGAGGTCGAGGCGATCGCCGCCGCGGTCGCCTGCCCGGCGCTGCTCACCCTGTCGGTCGTCGGGCGCGTCCGACTCTCCCCGCCCGAGCCGCTCGACGCCGAGTTCGCCGCCGCCTTCGACGCCCACCAGCGCCGCGGCGGGCTCCTCGGGCCCGACGCCGTCGCCGCCGCGACCCG
>NZ_JBEUPA010000286.1:0-3770 GCF_040492065.1 Actinomadura sp. NPDC000929
GCGAGGGCACGGGAAGGTTGCACGGTGTGGGGAAGGAATCGCGGTCCACTCCCAGTCGGAGCGGTAGTGGTGGGCCAGCAGCGCCGCCCGGATCGCCATCGGGTCGGCTCCGGACTCCCGCAGCTTCGACACGAACACGAGGTTGCCGCGCGACTTGGACATCTTCTCGCCGTCCAGGCCGACCATGCCGGAGTGCACGTAGGCGCGGGCGTGCGGCCGCTCCCCCGTGGCGACCTGCGCGTGCGAGGCGCTCATCTCGTGGTGGGGGAACGCCAGGTCCGAGCCGCCGCCCTCGACGTCGAAGGCCATGCCGAGGTACTCGATGGAGATCGCCGAGCACTCCACGTGCCAGCCGGGGCGCCCCTCCCCGAACGGCGAGTCCCACCCGGGCTCGCCGGGCCGCCGCGCCATCCACAGCAGCGCGTCGAGGGGGTCGCGCTTGCCGGGCCGGTCCGGGTCTCCCCCGCGCTCGGCGAACAGCGGCGCCATCTCCTCCCGCGAGAGCCGGCTGACCCCGCCGAACGCCGGGTCGGAGGCGATCGGGAAGTAGACGTCGCCGTCCACCTCGTAGGCGGCGTCCCGGCCGCGCAGCTTCTCGATCATCTCGATGATCAGCGGGATCGCCTCGACCGCGCCGACGTAGCGGTCGGGCGGCAGGACGCGCAGCGCGGTCATGTCGTCGCGGAAGAGCTGGATCTCCCGGTCGGCGAGCTCGCGCCAGTCCTCCCCGGTCTGCTGGGCACGTTCCAGGAGCGGGTCGTCGACGTCGGTGGTGTTCTGGACGTAGTGGACCCGGTGGCCGAGGTCCCGCCACACCCGGTTGACGAGGTCGAAGGCCAGGTAGGTGTTGGCGTGGCCGAGGTGCGTCGCGTCGTAGGGGGTGATCCCGCACACGTACATCCGGGCGGTGTCGCCGGGGGACGTGGGGCGCGTCGTCCCGGTGCCGGTGTCGTGCAGGCTGAGGGGCCGGGTCGCGGCGGGCAGTCCCGCGTCGGAGAGGCTGGGGACTTCGGAGGCGGGCCACGATCGCATACAGAAAGCTTATCCATGCGTACTTCGCGGCATGAATCCGAGATCACGGCTTCCGCCGGGCGCGTCCTCAGCGGTGCCGGACGCGCGGGTCCAGCACCGAGTAGCCGATGTCGACCAGCAGGTTCGCGACGACGACGAACGACGTCACCAGAAGCGTCACCCCGATGACGACCGGGGTGTCGCCGAGCGCGATGGACTGGTAGACCAGCTGCCCCACGCCCTGCAGCCCGAACACCTTCTCGGTGACGATCGTGGAGCCGACCAGCGCGCCGAGATCGATGCCGAGCTGGGTGACGACGGGGGCCAGCGCCGTCCGCAGCCCGTGCCGACCGACGACGCGGCGTTCGGGCAGGCCCTTGGCCCGCGCCGTCCGCACGTAGTCCTCGCCGAGCACGTCCAGCATCGCCCCGCGGGTGAGGCGCGTGTAGGTGGCGATCATGAGGAACGCCAGCGCGATCCACGGCAGGACCATCCGGCGCAGGAAGTGCTCCTGCAGCGGGGGTCCCGCCTCGAACAGGTGGGCGGCGCCGCCGCCGAGCCCGGCGGAGAACACGTGCAGCAGCGCGAGCGCCATCACGAACGGCGGGGTGGACAGGCCGACCAGCACGAACACGGTCGCGGCCCGGTCACCGAGGCCGCGCGGCCGCATCGCGCAGAGCACGCCGAGCAGCACGCCGCCGGCGAACCACAGGACGGCCGCGCCCGCCACCAGGCACAGCGTCGTGGGGAGGCGCTGGCCGATCAGGCTGGTGACCGGTACGCCGTTGATGTAGGAGTCGCCGAGGTCGCCGCGCACCAGCCGTCCGGCGAACCGCCAGTACTGGACGAGGACGGGGCGGTCCAGCCCGAGGTTGCGGCGGATCTGGCCGAGGGTGTCGGCGGTGGCGCGCGGCCCGCCGATGACGCGCTCCACCGGGACCGGCGAGACGTGCAGGAACACGAAGACCAGCGTGGCCGCCATCCACAGCACCACGACCGTGTACAGCAGGCGGCGGAGGACGAACCGCGCCACGCGCCTCACCGCCCCCCGGGCGCGCGGTCGCCGCGCGGGTCGAAGGCGTCGCGGATGCCCTCGCCGAGCAGGTTGAACGCCAGCGTCGTCGCCAGCAGCAGGACGCCCGGGACGGCCAGCAGCCACCAGGCCGTCCGGAACACGTCGCCGCCCTCGCCGAGCATCGACCCCCAGCTCGGCATCGGCGGGCGCACCCCGACGCCGAGGAACGACAGCGTCGCCTCGAACACGATCGAGGCCGGGACCAGCAGCGAGGTCAGCACGGTGACGTGCGCGGACAGGTTCGGCAGGACCTCGCCGAACATGATCCGGACGTCGGAGGCGCCGAGGGCGCGGGCCGCCTCGATGAACTCCCGCCGCCTGATCGTGATCACCTGTCCGCGGATGACGCGGGCGACCGCGGCGAACGAGAAGAAGGCGATGATCAGGATCGTCATGCTCAGGCTGGCGGCGACCGAGGTGATCTGGAACGTGGTCGCCAGCACGATGGCCACGAGCAGGTACGGCAGGGCGAGCATCATGTCCATGAGCCGGGCGAGCAGGGCGTCCAGGGCGCCGCCCGCGAACCCCGCGAGGGTTCCGACGGCGGTCCCGGCGGCGGAGGCGAGAAGGGCCGCGAGGATCCCGACGGCCAGGGAGATCCGTGCCCCGTAGGCGGCGCGCACGAGGACGTCGCGGCCGAGCTGGTCGGCGCCGAGCGGGAACCGCGCTCCCGGCCCGCGCGGCTGCCCTCCGGCGTCCAGGCCGGTGCGCGGGAAGGTCGCGTCGTAGGGGTGGCCGGTCAGGTGCGCCCACAGCGGCGCCAGCGCCGCGAACGCCAGGATCAGCGCGAGGACGGCGAGCGCCGCGACCGCGAGCCGGTCGCGGCGGAACCGGGTCCAGGCGAGCTGGCAGGGGGTGCGGCCCTCCACGGGCAGGGCCTCGTCCGGCGCCGCCCTCGGCCTGCGGGTCTCGACCTCGGCGTAACTGCTCATCGCGCCGCCGCGCGTGCCACCGCTGCCATCCGCACTCCCCGTCTGCCGATGACCCTTCGCGGGCGGCTTCGCCCCGACGAAGATCGCATTAGGTAGTCAAACTAGCACCGAGCGTCATGTTCCGCAGCCGGAGCCGGCAAGTGGGCAGGGCGGGTCCCTGTCAGCGCACGCGCCTCCAGGCGTGGGGGTCGCCAGGGACGGCGGAGAAGTCGTACCGGACGCCGGTCCGGCCGAGGGCGACGAGGCTGACGGAGGTCGTGCCCCACACGCGGCCGTCGCCCAGGTCGAGCAGGGGGAGCAGGGCGCGGTGGTCGGCGCGGGGCAGGCCGCCGCCGTCCACCAGCGGCAGCCACGCGCCCCAGGCCCGTTCCACGGTGTCCTCGAGGCGCGGCTCGGGGCGCGGCGCGGCGGCCAGAAGCGGTCGGAAGTGCGCGAGCCGCGCCGCCATGTAGGCGTCCTCGGTCTCGCCCTCCGGCTGGCCCTCCCCCTCCAGCCCGCTGTTGACGATCATGTGCAGGCCGGGTCCGAGCCCGCGCTCGGTCAGGGCCGCGCCGTCCCAGCTCCACAGCCGCACCCGGTCGGGTTCGGCGCCGACGAGGTGGAACGGGTCGAACGCGGCGAGGTCCGGCCCGCCGAGCTTGCCGTCGGCGGCGACCCGCAGTGGCAACTCCCCGCGGGAGGCGCGGCCCGCCTCGGGCGCCATGGCGCCGCGGCCGTTCAGCACGACGGCGGCCCGCGGCGCGCCGGGGTCC
>NZ_JBEUPA010000287.1:0-3699 GCF_040492065.1 Actinomadura sp. NPDC000929
CCGAGGAGTCGCGGCCGGACGCACTTCCGGGCGGGGGGACGTCCGCCGGGACCGGCGCGGCGGGCGCCCGGCAGGCCGAGGCGCCCGGCCGCGGGGAGCCGCTCGCCGAACTGGCGGAGCGGATCGGCGCGGCGGCGATGGCGTGCCCGGACGTCCTGGGACTCACGGCCGGTCCGCGCGGCTGGATCGCGACCTACCGCGCCGGGCCCCCCTACGCGGGGGTCGCGGTGCACGACGCGGTGGTCGAGGTGGGGGTGGTCGTCCGGTACGGACGGCCCTTCGCCGAGATCGCCGAGGACGTACGGCGTCTGGTGCGCCCGCTGGCCGGTCGGCGGACGGTGGACGTGGTGATCGGGGACGTGGCCGATGGCGGCTGATGACCCCGCCGAGGCGAGAGGGTGATCGAGATGGATGTGCGAGTGCCGTGGCCCGTGATCGGCCTGATCGTCGGGCTGGCACTGGGGTTCGCCGGGGCGTTCGGCGGCGCCGGCGCGTTCTTCCTCGTCCTGTTCCTCGGGGCGCTCGGCTTCGTGGTCGGCCGGGTCATCGAGGGCAGCCTCGACCTCGGGCAGGTCTTCTCGACGAGCCGCACGGGGCGGCGGCCGCGATGACCGAGGAAGAGCGGGGCAGGACGACGATCCGTGAGCGGTCCGTCGCGCGCATCGTCGCGGAGGCCGCGCAGGACGTCGAAGCGTCCGGCGGGCTCGGCCGGACCATCGTCGGCGTGCCGATCCCCGGGCGGGGGCCCGCGCGCACGGAGGTGCGGGTGCACGGCGACATCGTCACGGCCAAGGTGGCGCTGTCGGTGGCCTACCCGATGCCGGTCCGCGCGGTCGCCCGCGAGGTGCGCCAGCGGGTGCGGGAGCGGGTGGCGGAGCTGACCGGTCTCACCGTCGGGCAGGTGGACATCGAGGTGGCCGAGCTCGGGCGCCCCACCGCGGGTGAGAGGACCGTGCGGTGACCGCCCAGGCCGGGGCGCGGCCCGCCGCGGAGCCGAGCACGCGGCCGGCCGGTTCGCGGAAGGCCGACCGGGCGGCCAGGCACACGTTCCGCTCGCAGCGGGTGCTGCCGGCCCTCGCTGCGGCGCTGCTGATGACGGCGGCCGGGGTGCTGACGGCGATCGAGGTCATCTCGGCGGCCCTGAACCACCCGGCGCGCATCTTCCCCTACGGGTGGGTGCGGGACGCGAACTGGGACGGCGTGTACGCGCGCGCGATCTTCGCCGGCCTGGCCGTCGTCGGCGTCTGGTTCCTGCTGGCCGCCGTGCTGCCGGGCAAGTCACGGATCGTCCCGCTGCACGGGCGGGATCCGAGCCTGATGATGGGCGTGAGCAGGCGGGGGCTCAAGCGCTCCGTCGCCGCCGCGGCCGAAGGCGCGCCCGGGGTGTCGGGCGTCAGCAGGGTCCGGCTGGGGCGCCGGCGGGTGCGGGTGGTCGCGGAGACGCCCGTGCGCGAGCCCGCGGGCCTGGACGCGGAGGTCACCGAGGCGGTGCGGGAGCGGCTCGACCGGCTCGACCCCCTCCCCACCCGCTCCGTCACGGTGCGCATGAAGCACCGGGAGATCTGATGGACCGCCGCAACGCGCACGTCAACCGCACGGGCCTGTTCATTCTCGGCCTGCTCCTCGCCGCCGCCGGGGGGCTCGGCCTCGCCCGCGGCTTCGGCGCCTTCGGGAAGGCCCGGGCCTCCGGCCCCGTCCTCACCGCCGAGGCGCGCCGCTTCGCCGACGGCCACGGCTGGTTCTGGCCCGCCGTCGCGGCGGTGGCGGTCGTCCTGGCGCTGATGGGGCTGTCCTGGATGCTCGCCCAACTCCGTTCGAGCCGGGTGCGGGGTCTCTCGCTGGAGCCGGACATCCGGGCCGGCGCGACGCGGGTGGAGGCCAAGGCCATCACGGACGCGCTGGAGACCGAGATCGGCGAGTACCCGGGCGTGCGCAGGGTGCGGGCCCTGCTGGTCCGCTCGCCCAAGGGGGCCGGGCTGCGGGTGAGCATCCTCTACGGGCAGGAGGCGGATCCCGACGAGCTGCGGCGCCGCATCCAGGACGAGGCCCTCCCGCGGCTCTGCGCCGCCCTCGAACGCGAGTCGATTCCCACGGTGGTGCGGCTGCGGCTGACCCCCCGCGAGCAGCCCGCGACCGTCGTCTGACGCCCCTCGGCGAACATTTCTTCAAGACCGGTGGGCGAACGCCCGTGCAGGGTGGCCGCATGAGCGAGTCCGACGTTGAGCTTTCGCACGGGATGCACGGGATGCACGGGATGCACGTGGTGCAAGACGGGCCGCGGCAGGCGCCGCCGCTGCTGCTCGTCCACGGATCGGGGGCCTCGGGCGGCACCTGGAAGCCGATGATCCCGGCGCTCGCCGCCCACCGGCACGTCGTCCGGGTCGACCTGCCGGGCTGCGGGCAGTCCCCGCCCGCCGCGTCCTACGACGTGCCCGACCAGGCGGACCGCGTGGCCGCGCTGCTGGACGGCCTCGGGATCGACCGCGTCGACGTGGCCGGGCACTCCAGCGGCGGCTACGTCGCCACCGCGCTCGCCGAGCGGCGTCCCGACCTCGTGGGCTCGCTCGCGCTGATCAGCAGCGGGCCGGATCCGGACGCGCTGCTCCGGCAGCCGCTCCTCCTCCGGGCCCTCCTCTCCCCGCCCCTCGGGCCGCTGCTGTGGGCGAGGCGGTCGGACGCGATGATCCGCCGCGGGATCGGTGCCGCGGCCGCGGGCCCCGTGGACGTCCCGGACGAGCTGGTCTCCGGGGTCCGGGCCATCACGTACCGCTCCATGCGGGCGGTGCTGCGCCGGAACACCGCCTACGTCGCCGAGCGCGGCGTGCCCGAGCGCCTCGCCGCCGTCCGGGTCCCGCTGCTGGTGGTCTTCGGCGCCGCCGATCCCCGCTGGAGGCCCTCGTCGGCGCGCCGGTACGAGGCGGTGCCGGACGCGCGGATCGAGATGCTGCCGCGGGCGTGGCCGCCGCGCCGTGGCTCGCGGTCGACGACGTCGCCTGGCCGGCCTCCTGGCCGACCCGGATCCCCGCGCGGCACGGCGGACGCGTCCTCGCCGGGACGTGACCTCGGTAGCGCGCCGCATCAGGGCGGGGCGTCCAGGAGGCCGGACTCGCGGGCCTTGGCGGCGGCCTCGGTGCGGGACGCGGCGCCGAGCTTGGTGAGAATTCTGGTCACGTGGGTGGCGACGGTGTTCGCGGAGATGAAGAGCTCCGCGGCGATCCGCTGGTTCGTCCGTCCGCCCGCGAGGAGGCGCAGGACGTCGAGTTCGCGGCGGGTCAGGCCGAAGGCGCGGGCGGCGCCCCCGCCCTCGCCGGGCGGGGCGGCGTCGTCGGTGAGGCGGCCGCGGGCCGCGAGGTCGTCGATGCGCGCCCGCAGCGGGGCGGCGCCCAGGTCGTCGGCGATGGCGCGCGCCTCCCGCAGCCGGGACCGGGCGCCGGGACGGTTGTTGGACGCGAGCGCCGCGCCCGCGGCCTCCACCAGCACCACGGCGGTCTCGTAGCGGTTGCCGAGGTCGCGCCACGCCGCGGCCGCCTCGTCCCAGGCGGCCAGTTCGCCGCCCTCCGTCAGGGCGCGGAAGGTGCGGCGGTAGGCGTCCATCACCGGGGTCTCGGTGCGCAGCGAGCCGAGCATGCGGGCGAGGGCCGCGAGCCGGTCGGCGGTCTCATCCGCGACCCGCCGGTTCCGCGGCGCGGCCGCGCGCCG
>NZ_JBEUPA010000288.1:0-3653 GCF_040492065.1 Actinomadura sp. NPDC000929
CCTGTCTCGCGGGGACACGTCCCGCTCGGCGCCCTCGTCGAGATCGCCGCGACGGCCGCGCTGGTCGCCCTCGCGGCGCTGCCCTGAGGGCGCGGCGGCCCCCCGGAGGGCAATGCTTGATCCAAAAGGACGAAACCGGTCACCGGGAGGACTAACATCGGGCTACGTGACGAGCATCAGCCTTGACAGCGCAGACCTGGCCGGCCTCGACGTCGACGCGATCGTGATCGGCGTCGCCCCCGCCGCGGCGGGCGCCGCGCCGGCCGACGGCGCGCAAGCCCTCGACCGCGCGATGGACGGCAGGCTCGCGGACGCGCTGGGCGCGCTCGGCGCCACCGGCAAGGCCGGCGAGGTGACCAGGCTGCCCTCGCTCGGCGCCGTCCCCGCCAAGGTCATCGTGGCCGCCGGGCTCGGCGAGGACCCCTCCGCCGAGGACCTGCGCCGCGCCGCCGGCGCCGCCGTCCGCTCCCTCGCGGGCACCGCCCGGGTCGCGGTCGCGCTCCCCGCCTCCGGCGCCGAGGGCGTCGAGGCCGTCGCGCTGGGCGCGCTGCTCGGCGCCTACTCCTTCGACGCCTTCCGCACCGGCGACGGCCACAAGAGCCCGGTCGAGGAGATCCGCCTGGTCGCCCCCGCGTCCGAGGAGGCCGCCCTCGGGCGCGCCCGCACCCTCGCCGCGTCGGTCCGGCTCGTCCGCGACCTGGTGAACACCCCGCCGTCCCACCTGTCCCCCGAGGACTTCGCCGGCGAGGCCGAGCGGGTCGCCGGCGAGACCGGCCTCGCCATCGAGGTGCTGGACGAGAAGGCCCTCGTCGAGGGCGGGTACGGCGGCATCGTGGGCGTCGGGCAGGGATCGGTGAACCCGCCGCGGCTCGTCCGGCTCGCCTACACCCACCCGGAGGCGTCCAGGACGCTCGCCCTCGTCGGCAAGGGCATCACGTTCGACTCCGGCGGCCTGTCCCTCAAGCCGAGCGAGGCGATGGACTGGATGAAGTCCGACATGGGCGGCGCGGCCGCCGTGCTCGGCGCGCTCGCCGCCATCGCCGAGCTGCGCCCCGCGGTCAACGTCGTCGGCTACCTCGCCCTCGCCGAGAACATGCCGAGCGGCACCGCGCAGCGCCCGTCCGACGTGCTGCGCATCTACGGCGGCACGACCGTGGAGGTCCTCAACACCGACGCCGAGGGCCGGCTCGTCATGGCCGACGCCCTCGTCCGCGCCGGCGAGGACTCCCCCGACCTCATCGTGGACGTCGCCACCCTGACCGGCGCGCAGCTCGTCGCCCTCGGCACCCGCACCTTCGGCGTCATGGCCAACGACGACGGCGTGCGCGAGAAGGTGGTCGCGGCGGCCGAGCGCGCGGGCGAGGCCTCCTGGGGCATGCCGCTGCCCCCGGAGCTGCGCAAGGGCCTCGACTCGGCGGTCGCCGACATCGCCAACATCAGCGGCGAGCGCTGGGGCGGCATGCTGGTCGCCGGGACGTTCCTCAAGGAGTTCGTGCCGGACGGCGTCAAGTGGGCCCACCTGGACATCGCGGGCCCCGCCTTCCACAAGGGCGAGCCGTACGGGTACACGCCGAAGGGCGGCACCGGAGCCGCGGCGCGCACACTGGTCCAGATCGCCGAGGACGTCGCCGCGGGAGTCCTGTAGGGGGCCACGGGAATTCCACGGGGGTCCCGCCCGCTGTGAGCGGGCGGGGAACAGAATAGGTTTTCTTGTGGCGTGGGGGCCCGGCTGCCGGTGCGCCCCGCCCAGGACGCCGCGATCCACGCGGCGCCACGACCGGGAAAGGGAGCGTCCAGTGGCCAACAACGGCCCCTTCGACATCGTCGTCCTGGGTGCCGGCAGCGGCGGGTACGCGTGCGCGTTGCGCGCCGCCGAGCTCGGCAGGTCGGTCGCGCTCATCGAGCGGGACGAGTCGCTCGGCGGAACGTGCCTCAACCGCGGCTGCATCCCCACCAAGGCGCTGCTGCACGCGGCCGAGGTGGCGGACCAGTCCCGCGAGGCGGCGAAGTTCGGTGTGAAGGCCACCTTCGAGGGCATCGACGTCGCCGGGGTGAACGCCTACAAGGACAAGGTCGTCTCGACGACCGTCAAGGGCCTCACCGGGCTGATCAAGTCCCGGGGCATCGAGGTCGTGCACGGCACCGGGCGGCTGGCCGGCCCCACCGCGGTCGAGGTCGAGACCGCCGAGGGGATCCGCCGCATCGAGGGCGGGCACATCGTGCTCGGCACGGGGTCGGCGCCGAAGTCGCTGCCCGGCCTGGAGATCGACGGCGAGCGCGTCATCTCCAGCGACCACGCGCTGCGGCTGGAGCACGTCCCCGGCTCGGTCGTGATCCTCGGCGGCGGCGTCATCGGCGTCGAGTTCGCCAGCGTGTGGCGCTCCTTCGGCGCCGACGTCACGATCGTCGAGGCGCTGCCGCACCTGCTCCCGCTGGAGGAGGAGACCAGCTCCAAGCGGCTGGAGCGCGCCTTCCGCAAGCGCGGCATCAGGTTCGAGCTCGGCACCCGGTTCCAGAGCGCCAAGACGACGCAGGGCGGCATCTCCGTCACCCTCGAGGACGGCAAGACCATCGACGCCGAGCTGCTGCTCGTGGCGGTGGGCCGCGGACCGGTCTCCGACGGCATCGGCCTGGCCGAGGCCGGCGTCGAGACCGAGCGCGGGTTCGTCAAGGTCGACGAGTACTGCCGCACGAGCGTCCCCACGATCTCCGCGGTCGGCGACCTGATCCCGACCCCGCAGCTGGCCCACGTCGGCTTCGCCGAGGGCATCCTCGTCGCCGAGCGGCTGAGCGGGCTCACCCCGCCGCCGATCGACTACGACGGCGTCCCTCGCATCACCTACTCCGACCCCGAGGTGGCCTCGGTCGGCATCACGTCCGCCGTGGCCCGTGAGCGCGGGTACGAGATCAAGGAGGTCACCTACGACCTCGCCGGCAACCCCAAGAGCAAGATCCTGGGGACGCAGGGCGAGGTCAAGGTGATCGCGGCCGTGGACGGCCCCGTCCTCGGCCTCCACATGGTCGGCGCACGCGTCGGCGAGCTCATCGCGGAGGGGCAGCTCATCTACAACTGGGAGGCCCTGCCCGGCGAGGTCGCCCAGCTGATCCACCCCCACCCGACCCAGTCCGAGGCGGTCGGCGAGGCGCATCTCGCCCTCGCCGGCAAACCACTGCACGTGCACGGCTGAGAAGCCGCACAAGTATTCCGAAGGAGTCGCTGGACCATGCCGGTCTCCGTCACCATGCCCCAGCTCGGCGAGAGCGTCACCGAGGGCACCGTCACCCGCTGGCTCAAGAAGGAGGGCGAGCGCGTCGAGACCGACGAGCCGCTCCTGGAGGTGTCCACCGACAAGGTCGACACCGAGATCCCCTCCCCCGCCTCGGGCATCCTCACCAGCATCACCGTCGCCGAGGACGAGACCGTCGAGGTCGGCGCCGAGCTGGCCGTCATCGGCGACGAGGGCGAGGCGCCGTCCGGCGGCGGCGCTCCGGCCGCCGAGGAGCAGCAGGCGGAGCCCCAGCAGGAGGCCCCGCAGCAGCAGGAGGCCCCGCAGCAGGCGCAGCAGCCCCAGGCGCAGCAGGCTCCCCCGCCCGCCGCCTGGCCGCCGCCGGCGCAGCAGCAGCCCGCGGCCCCGCCCTCCCCGGCGCCCGCC
>NZ_JBEUPA010000289.1:0-3622 GCF_040492065.1 Actinomadura sp. NPDC000929
CGGGCGACCCGCCGCACGCCGCCGCCGCGAGGAGCGCCGGGAGGGCGATGAGCGCGGCGACCGGGCGGCGCGCCGCCGGTCGCCACCGGTGGGTCACGCCGAGCGGACGCAGGCGAACAGGTGCCTGCTGTAGTTGTCCTCGTAGGGCGGCCGGGCGTCGTCGTCGGGCCCGAGGTCGACGATCTCGTCGAACCCGGTGTTCTCCCGCAGGAACGCCGCGACGCGGGCGGGGTCCCAGCCGCGCAGCGACTCGGCGAACCACGCCTCGTTGTCCTGGCCGGTGTCGAAGAACAGGACCCGTCCGGTGGCGCGGTCCAGCAGCCGGATCAGCTCCTCGGCGCTCACCGAGCCGCGGCCGAGGACGAAGTGGTGCAGGAGGCTGAAGCAGGACACCACGTCCCAGCGGCCGGCGTCGTGCCCGCCGAGGAAGTCGACGCAGTCGCCGGTGGAGACGGCGCCGTCCGGGAGCCCGTAGACGGCCCGGCCGAGCGGGACGGCCAGCGGGTCGCGCTCGATGCCCTCGGCGTCGAAGCCGCGCTCGGCCATCTTCGCGACGAACCAGCCGTAGCAGCTCGCGACGTCCAGGTAGCGGCCCCCGGCGATGCCGCGCTCGGCGAGGAACGCGTCCATCTTTCCGAGCCGGTCGGTGCACTGCCGGACGGTGGTCCAGCCGGTCCTCAGTTCGGGCGCGTCGATCGGCTGGTAGAGCTCGTGGGTGCCGTCGAGCCAGCTCATCTTCAGCAGGAGGTCCTGCAGGGGCGTGGTGACGGGCAGCCACTTGGCGACGACGTTGGCGCCGTCGGCGCCGCTCATCGCGGCGATGGCGAGCCGGTGGTGGCCGTCGAGGATCTGGTACTGGTCGGAGCCGCGGACGGGGGCGACGAGCACCGGGTCCTGCGGCCCGCTCTGCTGCGGGCGGGGCGCCGCGCCGGGCGCCTCCTCGCCGCGGTACCGCGCGACGAACGCGCGGGCGGCGGCGAGGACGCCGGCCTCGTCGGTGCCGCCGAAGTAGGCGCCGCCCGCCTCGATGCAGTGCACCCCGAGCCGGCCGTAGGCGCTGGACAGGATCTCGGCGTCGGTGAGCTCCGGCCGCTCGTCGGCGAGCCGCAGCAGCCCGACGTGCGGGCCGTCCAGGAACGGGGTCGAGGGCCACAGCAGGTCGCCGGTGCGGTCGGCGAACTCGCGGGCCGTCCAGCCGCCCTGCGCGCCGACGAGGAGCTGGTCGAACCGGACCGGGACCTTCCACGGGCGCCGCAGCACGGCGGTGGACACCGCGACGCGCGCCGCGGCCGGGATCGGCAGCGAGCGCCCGGCGTCGACCAGCCGGCCGTACACCGGGCCGCTCGGGGCGAGCCCGCTCTTGCGAAGCACCGCGCGGGACTTGCGGCGCACTTGGTCAATTCCCGTGGGCATGCATGCTCCTGGCAGATGTCGTTTCGGTGGCGGGCGCGGCGGCGGCGCCCGTGGGTGCGGCACGGCCGCGCCTCCCCGGCAGCAGGGAGGCGAAGGCGGTGAGGGACAGCCGCTCGCGGCCGGCCCAGAGCAGGGCGAGGTACAGGATCGCGCCCGGGATCAGCCCGCCGGCGAGGGCGGCCTCGCTGGAGCCGGCGGCCAGCCGGACGGCCAGCGGCACCGCCGCGAAGCTGACCAGCGCGGAGCCGCCCGCCCAGAACAGCCCGGCGCTCGCCGGGGTCATGTCGAGGATCCGCCGGACCTGGACCAGGGCCAGCAGCGTCCGCACGAGCAGCCCGCACGCCCGCGCGACCGCCGCCCCGGCGATCCCGAACGGCGGGATCAGCAGCACGTTCAGCACCAGGTTCACGCCGAGCGCGGCGCTCTGGTTGACCAGGCTGAGCCCGCTGCGGCCCGCCATCAGCAGCATCACGTCGCGGGCGCCCGTCGCGGTCGCCACCAGCATCGCCATCGCCAGGATGACCGTGACGACCTCGCCGGTCCCGCGGTAGCCCTCGCCGAAGGAGGCCACGTACACCGGGGCCCCGACAGCGATCGACAGGTGCACCGGCCAGGCGAGCGCGAGGTTCCAGGACGCGCACACCGCGAACACCCGCTGCGCGCCCGCGCGGTCGGCGAGCGCCATCAGCCGGCTCACCGCGGGCTGCATGACGTTCTGCACGGCCTGGGTGACGAGCTGGCTGATCACGATGAACCGGGTCGCGGCGGTGTAGATCGCCGCCTCGCGCGGCGAGCTGAGCGCCGCGACGAGCACGATGTCGGCGCGCTGGAACGCCGTCTGGCAGATCTGCGCGAACGCGCGCGGCGCCGTGAAGCGCCAGAAGTCGCCGGCCAGGGGCCGCCAGCCGGACGGCGTCCCGGCCTCCGCGGCCACCGGCGCCTCGGCGCGGCTCCGGCGGCTGATCTTCAGGTACCAGAGGAGGGCGACGACCAGGCACGGCAGGTACGGCGCCGCCCACGCCAGGGCGAGCCACACCGCGTCGTCGGTCAGCAGCGCCGCCACGACGACCCCGGCGACCTGGAGCGTCTGCCGCATGATCTTGTCGACGAGGACGGTCGGCCGCATCGAGCCGTGCCCGCGGGTCGCCGCGAGCAGCGCGTCGTGCGCCCCCGCGAGGGGCAGGAACAGCGCCAGCACCCGCACCATGCCCACGGCCTGGCCGGGGTCGTCGGCGCCGATGTGGCCCGCCGTCCACGGCGCGGTGAGGGCCAGCACGAGACCCGCGGCCAGCGCCGTCGCCGCGACCGGGACGAGCGCCACCGGCACCGTCCGGCGCGCCGCGCCGCGGTCGCCGAGCGCCAGGTGGCGGGGCAGCCAGCGCAGCAGGCCCGCGTCGGTGCCGAGCCCCGACACGGCCTGCAGGATGATGAACAGCGACGTCGCCGCGAAGAAGGTGCCCGCGATCCGCTGCGAGTACAGGTGCGCGACCAGGAAGACGAGCGCGAGGCCCTGGACGCCGGCGACGGCGGCGCCGACGAGGTTCAGCGCGCCGCCCCTCGCCAGCCTGTTCAGGTTCGGCCCGCCCGGACCGGACGGCTTCGGCTCGTCCGCCGCTGCTCCGTCGGAATCAGGGGCCGGCATGCCGGCCGGCCTTGTGCGGCTTCTTGCCGTAGCGGGGCGAGACGTCCGGCGCGGCGTCCTTCGGCCCCGCCGGGGGCTTGCCGTCCGCGCCGTCCTCCGGCAGATCCGGCGGCATGAACTTGGAGATGTCCTCCTGGGTCCGCGTCGCGGCCGACTCCAGCCCGTCGTCGGCGGCCGCGTCGGCCGGCTCGGCGGGCTCGGCGCCGGCGGGCGCCGCCGGGCGCGGACGCGCCGTCCCCGTGCCCTGGGTGACCTCCGTGGGGGACACGGGCTTGGGGGCGACGGGCTTGCCCGGCCCGGCCGGGGGTTCGAGCGCGGGCGGAAGGGGACGGCGCCGCGGCTCTGGCTGCGGCTGCGGCGCGCCGCGCCGCCCGGACGGCGCCGGCCGCGCCTCGCCCGTGCGGGGCGGCTGCTTGACCTGCGGCAGCGCCTGCGTGACCAGGGACCCGGAGTCGGCCGGCTCCTCGTCGGGCTCGTCCTGCCCGCCGCGCGACGGGACGTCGGTGATCTCACCGACGATCTCCTCCAGGATGTCCTCGATGGTGACCAGGCCCGCGGTGCCGCCGT
>NZ_JBEUPA010000290.1:0-3583 GCF_040492065.1 Actinomadura sp. NPDC000929
GGGCTCGCGCGCCGGGCCGGGGCGGTGGCCGGGGTCCCCGGCAGGATCGCGGGCCGGGCGCCGGGCCGGCCGTGGTGGCCGCGCGGGCGGGCGGCCGACGCCCTGCTGGCGGCGGCGGTCCTGGTGGCGTCGGTCGCGATGAGCGAGGCGGCGGTCAAGCCCGGGGACCGGCCGCTGTGGCCGGGCGGGCTGGCGCTGATCGCCGCGGCGTCGGCGGCGCTGGCGTGGCGGCGCAGCCACCCGGCGGCGGTCCTGGTGGTCGCCGTGGCGGTGCCGCCGCTGTACTACCCGCTGGGGTACCCGGACGGGCCCGTGGCGGTCGTGCTGTGGCTGGCGCTGTTCAACGCGGCCGTGGAGTGCCGGCTGGCGGTGTCGCTGGGCGCGGTCATCGTCGTCAACGCCGGTTTCCTGGCGGCGGCGTCGGTGCGCGGAAAGGGCGACGACCCCGACGCGGTGACCGACGCCCGCGGCGTGGCGTCGCTGTCGCTGGGGCTGCTGATCACGGTGGCGATCGGGCAGTACGTGCGCGGCCGCCGCGCCCTGGCGGAGGCCGCCGAGCGGCGCGCCGCCGCGGCCGAGCGCGACCGCGAGGCCGAGGCGCGGCGCCGCGCGGTCGCCGAGCGGCTGCGCATCGCCCGCGAGCTGCACGACGTGCTCGCCCACCAGATCTCGCTGATCAACGTGCAGGCGGGGGCGGCGCTGCACCGCCGCGACGACCCGGGCCGCGCCTACACGGCGCTGGAGGCGATCAAGGCGGCGAGCAAGGACACCCTGCGGGAGCTGCGCGGGATCCTGGGCGTGCTGCGGCAGGTCGACGCCGAGGACGGCGCGCCGGAGCGGCCGGTGGCGCCGCCGCCGTCGCTGGCGCGGGTCGGGGAGCTGCTGGACCAGACCGCCGCGGCCGGGCTGGCGGTCCGCCGCGCCGGCGACCTGCCCGAGCCCGGTGAGCCGGGGACGGCGGCGCTGGGGGACCTTCCGGCCCCGGTCGGGCTGGCCGGATACCGCATCGTGCAGGAGGCGCTGACCAACGCCGTCCGGCACTCGGGGGCCGCCGCGGTCACGGTCGAGGTGCGGGTGTTCCCCGGCGAGGTGGTCGTGCGGGTGGACGACGACGGCCCAGGCCCGCCCGCTCCCCCGCACGCGGAGGGTGCGGAGCTTGGTGCGGGCGGCAACGGGGTGCGGGGCATGCGCGAACGGGCCGCCTCGGTCGGCGGGGAGCTGGCCGCCGGGCCCGGCCCGGCGGGCGGGTTCCGGGTGTGGGCGCGGCTGCCGCTGGACGCCGCCGGACTGGCCGCCCCGCGCGAGAAGGACACGAAGGACGATATGAGCGGGCTGGGCGAGACAACAGAGGAGAACGCGTGATCCGGGTGCTGCTGGCCGACGACCAGACGCTGGTCAGGGCGGGGTTCCGGTCGATCCTGGAGGGCGAGGACGACATCGAGATCGTCGCCGAGGCCGGCGACGGGGAGCAGGCCGTCGCGCGGGCCCGCGAGCTGCGGCCCGACGTGGTGCTGATGGACATCCGCATGCCCGTCCTGGACGGGCTGGAGGCCACCCGGCGCATCATCGCCGACCCCCGCCTCGCCGACGTCCGCGTGGTGATCTTGACGACGTTCGACCTGGACGACTACGTCTACGGCGCGATCAAGGCCGGGGCCAGCGGGTTCCTGGTCAAGGACACCGAGCCGACCGAGCTGATCCACGGGGTGCGGGTGGTGGCGCGCGGCGACGCGCTGCTGGCGCCCACGGTGACGCGCCGGCTCATCGCCGAGTTCGCCTCCCGGATCACCGCGCCGCCGCCCGCCGCCGAGCTCAACGCGCTGACCGAGCGGGAGAGCGAGGTGCTGCGGCTGGTCGCGGCGGGCCTGTCCAACGAGGAGATCGCCGGGCGGCTGGTGCTGTCGCCCGCCACCGCCAAGACCCACGTCAGCCGTATCCTGGCCAAACTCGGCGCCCGCGACCGCGCCCAGCTGGTGGTGCTGGCCTACGAGACGGGAATGATCCGTCCCGGCTGGCTCGGCTGACCACCCGCCCGGCCCCATCTCACGGCCCGGTCTCGCGGCCCCGCTCCGAGGGACCGCAACCGGGCCGGTCACGGCGGTGTTGAACGGATGTGACGGTTACGGACGAAGCTCTCACCCGCGCCCCCGACGCCGCCGCGGGCGGCGGGGACGCCCCGGCAGGCGACACCGCCGGGGCGCGGGTCGCCGCCGCCCTGGCCCGCGACCTCGACGAGGGGTTCGCCGACCTGTACGAGGCCTACCGGGGCGCGGTGTTCTCCACCGCGCTGCGGCTGTGCGGGCGGTGGGCCGAGGCCGAGGATTTGTCCGCCGAGGCGTTCCTGCGCGCCTACCGCGCGCTGGCCGGCTACGAGCCGGCGCGCGTCGCCGGGCTGCGGCCGCGGGCCTGGCTGCTGACGATCCTGACCAACGTGTGGCGCAACAGCCTGCGCACGGCCGCGCGGCGCCCGCCGCCGGGCCCCATCGAGGACGCCCCCGACCCGCCCGACCCGGGTGAGGGCGTCGAGGACGCCGCCGCCCGCCACGAGACCGGCCGCGAGCTGGCCGGCCTGCTGGCCCGGCTCCCCCACCAGCAGCGCGCCGCGGTCGTGCTGCGGCACGTCACCGACCTGCCCGTCGCCGAGATCGCCGCCGTCCTGGACCTGCCCGAGGGCACCGTGAAGTCCCACATCTCCCGCGGCCTGGCCCGCCTGCGCGCCCTGCGCGCCGAACCCGGCGCCACCGGATCCGGCGTCACGGGGCCGGGAACCACCGGGCCGGGCACCGCACCCGACCCCGAGCAGAAAGGGGGCACCCGATGAACCGCACCGACCCCGCCGGCGGCACGCCCGACCCGCTGGCCGGTGAACTGGCGGGCCTGGCCGCCGACGCGCCCCCGGCCCTGCTGGACCGCATCGCCGCCCGCCGCGTCCACGTCCCCGGCCCCCTGGAGGGCCTGCAGGTCGCCTTCACCGACCAGGGCGTCGCCTACCTGCGCGCCGGCATGGACGAGCGGGAGTTCGCCGCGGCGTTCCGCGCCCGGTTCGCCCGGCCGCTGCTGCCCGCCGACCGCCCCCCGCCCGGGCTTCTGCCCGCGCTGCGCACCGGCCGGCTCGGCACGCTGCGCCTGGACCTGCGCGGCCTCAGCGACTTCGAGGCCGCCGTCCTGCGCGCCGCCGCGCAGATCCCGCGCGGCCAGATCCGCCCCTACGCGTGGGTGGCCCGGCACGCCGGACGGCCCAAGGCCGTCCGCGCCGTCGGGTCGGCGCTGGGCCGCAACCCCGTCCCGCTGCTGATCCCCTGCCACCGCGTGACCCGCTCGGACGGCTCCCTGGGCGACTACGTGTTCGGCGCCGGCGCCAAGGAACGGCTGCTGCGCGCCGAGGACGTCGACGTCGAGGAGGTGACCGGGCTGGCGCGGCGCGGCGTGCGGCTGGTGGGCTCCGACACCACCGGGATCGTGTGCTACCCGACCTGCGCGGACGCGCGCCGGATCACCCCCGGGCACCGGCGCGGGTTCCGGGACCTGGCCGCCGCGCGCGCCGCGGGGTACCGGCCGTGCCTGCACTGCCGCCCGGGCGAGG
>NZ_JBEUPA010000291.1:0-3575 GCF_040492065.1 Actinomadura sp. NPDC000929
CACGCGACGACACGACACCAAGCCAGAGACTCGGAGAGATCGTTCCGTGGGAGGCGCCCTGCGGGCCGGCCACCTTGCGGCGTCCTGCATCCCGTTGTGGGCTGTGCAAGCCATCTTACAACAGTCCGAGCGGCGCTCGAACCATTTTCAGCGACCTGCTCCCCAGGGCCGGCCGCCTCTCGGCGTCCCGCGTCCCCTTGGGGCGAGGAAGACATTAAGACGCCTCACCGGGACCGTCAAATCGCGGGGCCCGCGAACCCGGCCCCTTGTTCACCCGCCCCCACCATCGGGTGCGCTGACCTCGCCATTCACGCACTACGTGCTTCGGGTCACAGTGGGGTACCGTGCCCTGACCGCTCTCCCCCGGCGAAATGTCCCCTGGGGCTGGCGGTGGCTCCCGGGTCGGTTGTCGCCCGAGGTCAGGAGGAACGCCCGTGAACGTGCCCGCCGCCGCCCGCGCCTCGGCGGAGCGCCTCGTGGTCGCCGCGACGATGGGGCCCACGGTCCATGACGTCCATGCCTGGCGGTTCAAGGTCGTGTCCGGACTGATCGAGGTGCACGCCGACCCTGACAGGTTCCGGCCGAAGAACGATCCGGCGGGGCGGGGCCTCCACCTCAGCAGCGGCGCCGCGTTGGTGAACCTGCGTCTGGCGGCGGCGCAGCTCGGTCACGAAGCCATCGTCCGGTTGCTTCCCGATGCCGGACGTCCATCCGTCCTCGCCTCCGTGCGCCTGGCCGGACGGCACCGTGTGTCCCGCGAAGAGCGGCTTCTCTACGCCGCGACGCTCCGGCCGTTCCGTGGCGATCCGTCCGCCGCGGGCGCCTGCCCTCCGTCTCCCGTCGTCGACGAGCTGGCCGGGGAGGCGAGGCTCGAAGGCGCCGCGCTTCGGCGGCTTCCCCCGGCGCCTCACTCGGCGGGACAGCGGGCGGTGCTGACCACGCGAGGGGACTCCCCCGCCGAATGGCTCCGTGCCGGCCAGGCTCTCCAGCGCCTCCTGCTGAGCGCGGTGGCCCGCTCGCTCACCGCGTCGTTCGGCTACGAGGCTCTCGACGTGCCGGGCGTCGAGGAGGTGACGGAGCCGGGCGAGACCCCGCAGGTGCTGCTGGAGATCACGCAGCCCGGGGACGCTCCTACTCCAGCCGCCGGTAGGTGGACAGGACGAACGACAGCGGCGCGGTCAGCGGCTCGGGCAGCGTGTCCAGCCGTTCCCTGAGCTGCTCCGGCGGGACGTGGTGCGCGCTCGGCCCCATGCCGACGAGCGTGATCACCTCGCCGTGCGTCAGGACGGTCTCGGTTTCGAGCTCCTGGCGCGAGTCCAGCTTGAAGTAGCCGGAGAGCGCGGTGTCCATGCGCTCGGTCTTGTGCTTGTCGATCGAGAGCAGACCGAGGGGCTCCACGAGTGTTCCGAGATGCCGGGGTGACGGAGTGACCGTCAGTAGCAGCCCGTCGTCTCGGAGCACGCGGTGGAACTCGGTCGCGTTGCGCGGGGCGAACACGTTGACGACGATGTCGGCCGCGCCGTCGCGCAGCGGGAACGGACGCCAGAGGTCCGCGACGACGGCGCCGCAGCGCGGGTGCGCCTTCGCGGCGCGCCGGGCGGCGTGCTTGGAGATGTCCAGGGCCAGGCCGACGGCGTCCGGCGCCCGGTCGAGGATGCGGCTGAGATAGTGCCCCGTCCCGGCTCCCGCGTCGAGGACGAAAGAGGGAGCGGCGCGAGAAACGCTCCAGGCCAGCCGATCCGCGAGAACCGCGAAGTGGCCGGCCGTCAGGAACTCGTCCCGCGCGCGGACCATCTCCGGTGTGTCGGCCGTCCCCGGACGGGCGTTGCCCGGCAGGAGGTTCGCATATCCCTGTCGCGCGACGTCGAAAGCATGCCCGCCCGGGCAGGCCAGGCGGCGGTCGGCCAGTTCGAGGTCGGCTCCGCACACGGGGCACACCAGGTATCGGACGACATCGGCGAGCATCCGTCCATCATCGACCATGCCGGCCGGTGAAGGGGCGGCGGCGTCCGCTTCTTTGCCCACGCGCCTCCGCGGCGCCCGCCGCGCGCCTCGTGCGCGCAACCCGGCGGGCCGCGGGTCAGGCCTTCGCGCGCCGGCGGACGTCCTCCATGTCGAGGCCGCGGACCTGCTCGATCACGTTCTCCAGCACCGACTCGGGCAGCGCGCCCGGCTCCGCGAACACGATCATGCCGTCGCGGATCGCCATCAGCGTGGGGATGGACCGGATGCCGAAGCGCTCCGACAGCTCGGCCTCGGCGTCGGTGTCCACCTTGCCGAAGACGATGTCCCCGTGCTTGTCCGCCGACCGCTCGAACACGGGCGCGAACCTCTTGCAGGGGCCGCACCACTCCGCCCAGAAGTCGACCAGCACGATGCCGTCGCCCTGAGCCACCTCGTCGAAGTTCTCAGCGGTCAGTGTGACCGTCGCCATGTCGGTTTCTCCTCAGTCGGGGTATCACGACGTAGAGCGGCTTACAGCCTCGCAGTATTCCCCACCTGGGAATCACAGAGCGGTAATTGGCGTTCTCCTCCTAGGGAGATCGCACCGGAGAAGGGTCAGGATGGCTGGAACCCGTACCAAGGGCGACAGGGTCGAAGTCCCCGACAAGGATCTTGTCGGGGCGTACCTCGACCGGATCGGCCGTACTCCCCTGCTCGACGCGCAGGAGGAGGTCGATCTGGCCAAGGCGATCGAAGGGGGCCTGTACGCCGAACAGCTGCTCGAGGAGGGGACGGTGCCCGAGGGCGCGTCCCGCGAGGAGCTGGCGGAGCTGGCCGCGGCGGGGCTGCGCGCGAAGCAGCGCTTCGTCGAGGCCAACCTGCGGCTGGTCGTCTCGATAGCCCGGAAGTACCCGACCGACTCGTTGCCCCTCATCGACCTCATCCAGGAGGGGAACCTGGGGCTGATGCGCGCGGTGGAGAAGTTCGACTACCGCCGCGGCTTCAAGTTCTCCACTTACGCCACCTGGTGGATCCGGCAGGCGATCGGCCGTGGGCTGAGCCACACCGCCCGCACGATCCGCCTGCCCGTCCATGTGGAGGAGGAGTTGTCCCGGCTGCGGCGCGCGGAGCGCCAGCTCAGCCGCGAGCTCGGCAGGGAACCCACCCGCGAGGAGCTCGCGGGCGCCGTCGGCGCCGAGGCCGAGCATGTCGACGAGCTGCTGCGCTGGCGGCGCGACCCGGCGAGCCTGGACGCGACCGTCGACGACGCCGGCGAGACGCCCATGGGCGACCTGCTGGAGGATCCCGACGCCGTCACCCCGGAGGCGGAGATCCTCGCGCTGGACGACATCGAGGGCCTCGGACGGCTGCTGGACCGGCTTCCCGAGCGCGAGTCCGCGATCCTGCGGGCCCGGTTCGGGATGGACAGCGGGCAGCCGCTGTCGTACGCGCAGATCGGCGCCCGCTACGGGCTGAGCCACAACCGCGTCCGGCAGATCACCGACCGCTCGCTGCGACGGCTGCGCCAGCTGGCCGGCGAGACGGACCTGAGCGGCCGCCGGGCGCTCGCGGGCGGCCACGGCACCGCGCGGGAGCCGGCCGCGGCCGGGTCCCGGGCGGCCTGACCGGGC
>NZ_JBEUPA010000292.1:0-3528 GCF_040492065.1 Actinomadura sp. NPDC000929
CACGTAGGTGAACGTCGCCCAGTTCGCGACGTGGAAGACCAGCCCGAAGGCCAGCCCCACGAGCGTGAAGTAGAACGCGGTGGACAGCCCGCCCATGGCCGCCTCCCGGGACGACCTCGCCCGCGTCTCCGCGCACCCCGCCGCCATGCACGGCAGCGACGGCTGGCTGATGACGGCCGGGCGCCGGGCGGGCGGCGAGGACGGCGCGGACGACGGGCGCGCCCTGTCGCCGCATCCCGCCAGCGGCAGCAGGGCCGCGGCGGCCAGCAGCGCCCGCCGGGAGGAGCCTGACTGCTCGGATGGCATGCGGAGGCACCTGCTTTCCCGGCGGCGGAGGGCGGACGCCGCCCAGCAGACCAGAGCAGCACTCGTGACGTCCAATATGGATATCACTCGTACCGCCATACGCATCTCCATATCAGCGCTGGTCAGGCAGGCCGGGCCGAGGCGCCTCACGGCGACCGGCGATTCTGCCGAAGCCCGTGCCCCGCGGCGCCGGCGCCCGGCGGCCCAGGATCCGGCGGCCGGAAAACCGTGTGGCCCGACCCCGGAACGGGATCGGGCCACACGGTGCGGCTTCGGCGGCGTCAGCGGGCCGCGGCCTCCATGGCCTGCTTGACGGCGGCGCGCTTCTGCCGGAGCTTGGCGAGCGCCTCCTCCAGGATCGCCTCGCCGTCCTCGTCGCTGCGCCGCTCCTTCACGTACGCGAGGTGGGTCTTGTACGGCTCCGTCTTCGGCGGGGCCGGGGGGTTCTCGGAGTCCTGGCCGGCGGGGAACCCGCAGCGCGGGCAGTCCCAGGTCTCGGGGACCGCGACGTCCGTCGCGAAGCTGGGGCGGGTCTCGTGCCGGTTGGCGCAGTAGAAGGTCACCCAGACGCGGGGGGCGGCGTCGCCGCGCTCCGCCTCTCCCATCGGACCGGCCCCGACACGGCTGCCCCGAATCGCGTTGCCACTACCCACGGAATACTCCTCGCTTGGTGTGCCGCCGCCGCCCGTGACCTTCGAGGACGGCGCGGCGCTCGCATGTGTTGGACGGGCCGGCTCAGCCGACGCCCTTGTGCTTGAACAGCAGTCCCAGCACGACGATCGAGGCGAACCAGACCACCCCGACGCCGATGGTCAGCCGGTCGAGGTTGCGCTCGACCACCGACGACCCTCCGAGGGAGGACGAGACGCCGCCGCCGAACATGTCGGACAGGCCGCCGCCCTTGCCCTTGTGCATCAGGACGAGGACCACCATCAGCAGGCTCGTGACGATGAGCACGATGGACGTTGCGATGATCACGTTTCTTCAGCGCCTTGTCTGTAGTTCAGGACGGAGGTCGAGCCGGACCGGGCGTTTACCCGTCAGCTACGAAGGGTACGACGAAGTCCCCGCTGGTTCGGCAAGAACCCCCGGTTCACGCGGAATTGATCAGATGTGATCAGACCGGCAGATCCCGGTACCGGCAGATCTTGACGAACTCTCCCGGGTCCAGGCTGGCACCTCCGACCAAGGCGCCGTCCACGTCGGCCTGCGCCATGATCCCGGCGACGTTGCCGCCCTTCACCGAACCGCCATACAGGATACGCGCCTCGTCGGCCACACCGCCGTCGTACAGCTCGGCGAGCCGCGTGCGGATGGCCCCGCAGACCTCCTGCGCGTCCTGCGGCGTGGCGACCTCGCCGGTGCCGATCGCCCAGACGGGCTCGTAGGCGATCACCGTGCGCCGCACCTGGTCGGCGGTGATCTTCTCAAGTCCGCCGTCGACCTGCGCGAGCACGTGCGGGACGTGCCCGCCGGCCTTGCGGACCTCCAGCCCCTCGCCCACGCACAGGATCGGGGTGAGGTCGGCGGCGAGCGCGGCCCTGGCCTTGGCGTTGACGACCGCGTCGTCCTCGGCGTGGTACTGGCGCCGCTCGGAGTGCCCGACGACGGCGTAGGTGCAGCCGAGCTTGGCCAGCATCGCCGCGGAGATCTCGCCGGTGTAGGCGCCGGACGCGTGCTGGGAGACGTCCTGCGCGCCGTACTGGATGCCGTACTTGTCGGCCTCGATCAGGGTCTGCACCGAGCGGAGCGCGGTGAACGGCGGGAGCACCGCGACGTCGACGGCCGCGTAGTCGGCGTCCTTGAGCGCGAACGCCATCTTCTGGACGAGCGCGATCGCCTCGAGGTGGTTGTTGTTCATCTTCCAGTTGCCGGCCATGAGCGGCTTGCGGCCGGTCGGGCCGCCGGAAGGGGTCGCGCGGGCCATCGTCAGTCCTCCAGGGCTTGCAGGCCGGGCAGCGTCTTGCCTTCGAGGTACTCGAGGCTCGCGCCGCCGCCGGTCGAGATGTGGGAGAAGGCCGCCTCGTCGAAGCCGAGCAGCCGGACGGCGGCGGCCGAGTCGCCGCCGCCGACCACGGTGAACGCGCCGGAGTCGATGAGGCCCTGCGCGACGGCGCGGGTGCCGTGCGAGTAGGGCTCCATCTCGAACACGCCCATGGGGCCGTTCCAGAAGACCGTCCTGGCGTCGGCGAGGCGCGCGGCGAACAGCTTGCCGGACTCGGGCCCGATGTCCAGGCCCAGCCGGTCGGCCGGGATCGCGTCGGCGGGCACCACGTCGTGGTCGGCGTCCGCGGCGAACGCGGTGGCCGCGACGATGTCGACCGGCAGCACGAACTCGACCCCGGTCTCCTCGGCGCGGCGCAGGTACTCGCGGACGGTGTCGAGCTGGTCCTCCTCGAGCAGGCTCCGGCCGACCTCGTGGCCCTGCGCCTTGAGGAAGGTGAACACCATGCCGCCGCCGATGAGGATGCGGTCGGCCTTGCCGAGCAGGTTGTCGATGACCCCGAGCTTGTCGGACACCTTGGACCCCCCGAGCGCGACCGCGTAGGGGCGCTCGACGTCCTCGGTGAGCTTCCTGAGCACCGCGACCTCGGCGGCGATCAGCCCGCCCGCGGCGTGCGGCAGCCGCTTCGGCACGTCGTAGACGGACGCGTGCCTGCGGTGCACCGCGCCGAACCCGTCCCCCACGTAGACCTCGGCGAGCGCGGCCAGCCGGTCGGCGAAGGCGCCGCGCTCGGCGTCGTCCTTGCTGGTCTCGCCCGGCTCGAAGCGCAGGTTCTCCAGCAGCGCGACACCGCCGTCGGCGAGGCCGTCGGCCGCGGCGCGGGCGGAGTCGCCCACGACGTCGGTCGCGGACGCCACCGGCGCGCCCAGCAGCTCGCCCAGGCGGGCGGCGACCGGCGCGAGCGACAGCTCGGGCTTGACCTGCCCCTTGGGGCGGCCGAGGTGGGCGCAGACGATGACCCGGGCGCCCCGGGCCCGCAGCGCCTCGATCGTCGGCAGGCTGGCCCGGATCCGCCCGTCGTCGGTGATCCGCCCGTCCTGCAGCGGGACGTTGAGGTCCGCGCGCAGCAGGACGCGCCGTCCGGCGACGTCGAGGTCGTCAATGGTGCGCATCGGGATGCGGTGTCCTTCCGTACACGGCCCCGGCGGGGCGTCGGCGGGGGGGCGGGCCCCGGGGAGGGGGGGGTGGGGCTTGAGAGCCGGCGCCGGGGGGTGGTG
>NZ_JBEUPA010000293.1:0-3418 GCF_040492065.1 Actinomadura sp. NPDC000929
CGCCGCCACCGCCTGGGCCGCGACGGCGGCGGCGGGCAGCAGCCGCCACGGCGGCGGCCACCCCCGCGCCCGCGCGTGCAGCGGAGGCAGTGGGTCCTCGGTGGCCAGGCCCGCGCGCCGCAGGTACCAGCCCACGGCGAACGCCGCCGCGATCCCGGCCGCCCACACCGCGACGGCCGCCCACCCCGGCCATCCGCGCCCCGCCGGCCTCTCGGCGGCCTCCGCCCGGCCGTGCGCCTCGGTAAGCGTCATCGCCGCCTCTCCTTCCGGGACGGTCGCGGGACGCGGGTCGCTCCGCCGCGCCCCGACGAGCGCCCGGCCCCGCGCCGGGCGGTGACCTCCCGGGCCGCGAGCACGCAGGCCGCCACCACGGCGATCGCGCCCAGCACGATCGCCAGGTTGCGGCCGTAGGGCAGCGGGAGGCGGGACGGCTCGTCGGCGCGGCGCCCGTAGCCCAGCACGACGGGGATCGCGACCACGGTGACGCAGCCGCCGATGACCAGCGCGGCGCGCACGACGCGCCGCCGGCCGGCGGGCACCAGGCCGGTGAGCGCCCCCGCGGCGAGCACCGCCGGGACCAGGACGGCGTCGTGCAGGACGGCCGCCCCGGCGAACCACTTCGCCCACGCGGCCAGGGGGACCTCGTCCACGATCCCGCGCAGCCCGACGGCGATGAGCGCCAGGCCCGCCGCGTACGCCGCCGCCTTCGACACGATCCGCGCGTTCACGACACCACCAGCCGGTGGACCCATTTGGTCTGCATGACCCCGGGCCGGTTCGGGGCGATGAGACGGCACGGGTGGCCGTGGTCGAGGGCGAGGGGGGCGCCGTTCATGCCGAGGGCCAGCAGCGTCAGCGGGTCGCGCCAGTGCGGCGGGGCGACCAGCGAGGTGCGGTAGAGGCCGTGCCGCTGCAGCGACTCCACCAGCACCTGCGCGTCGTCGGCGACGCCGGCCAGGCGCAGGACGTCGCGCAGCCGCACGCCCCGCCAGTCCGCCTCCACGCTCCAGCCCTCCACGCAGGAGATGGGCAGCCGCGCGGTGTGCTGCGGCAGCGCGCGCAGGTCGGCCAGGGACAGGGTGACCTCCCGCGCGACCCGGCCGGTGACGGTGAGGCGCCAGCGGGGGTCGCGGGCCTGGGCGGTGACGCCGGTCGCGGCGGCCGACTTGTTGACCGGGACGTCCTGCGGCCCGGTGCCGGGGCGGCGCGGCGCCAGCACCGCCAGCGGCGCCAGCGGGGTGACCGCCTCCCCCACCGTGGTGAGCGCGACGACGCCGCTCGCGCCGGCGACGGTGAGCAGGAAGCCGCGGCGCCCGACGCCGTCCTCGGGGCGGGTCATGACGGTGCGGCGCGTCTTGGCCCACTGGTCGGCGATGTGGATGACCAGCGCGCCGACGAGGATGTAGGCCGTCCAGTAGTGCGCGGTGGTGAAGTAGAACCGGAACGCGTACCAGTAGGCGACGTTCAGCACCCCGGTGACGAACTGGAACAGCGCCGCGCCGACCAGGACGAACACCAGCAGCCGCTGCACGCCGTGGACGAGGGAGCGCACCGGCGGCCACTGCCACAGCCGCGGGTAGACCGTCCACAGCTTGGCCAGCAGCAGCGGGACGGTCGCCAGGCCGCCGATGACGTGCACGCCCTGGGTGACCCGGTACAGGTTCACCGGCCGCGACGGCCACAGCATCCACCCGGCGGGATGCTGCATGAAGTGGCTGACCAGCCCGGTCCCGAAGGAGACCAGGACGCTGACGCCGAGGGCGATGCCGAGCCAGGAGGCGACCCGCTCGTCGTGGAGGCGGCTGGTGAACCGTCCCGGGACGCCGCGCAGCACGGCGGTCGGCGCGGGCGGCCTGCGCCGTCCGGGCGCGGAACTCATTAGCGCACCTCCCCGGTGCGCAGGGCGACGAACCACCGGTCCGCTTCCTGCCAGGACTCGGTCACGGTCGCGGCGCACAGGGCGGCCAGCCCGGCGACGGCGTCGGCGGACACGTGCGCCCAGGGGAACCATTCGCCGACCGAGCGGTCCGAGCGCAGCCGCAGCGGCTCGACCCGGGAGGCCGAGCCGGGCGGGCCGACCTCCGCCAGCACCCGGCCGCCGGGCGCCAGCAGCGCCAGGACGCGGCGCAGCAGCGCGGCGGGGTCGCCGCCGATGCCGATGTTGCCGTCGGCGAGCAGCACGGTGCGCCAGCGTCCGGCGCCGGGCACGCGGCCGAACACGTCGCGGCACAGGGCCGGGCCGCCCGCCGCGACGGTCAGCGCGACCGCGGAGGGGGTCAGGTCGATGCCCAGCACCGGCAGGCCGCGGCGGGCCAGCGCCACCGTCAGCCGGCCCGGTCCCGACCCGACGTCCAGGGTGGCGCCCTCGCAGCGGTCCAGGAGCCCGCCGTCGCCGTCGCGCACGGCCAGCCAGTCGTGCAGCGGCAGCGGCCGGCGGCGCCCGTCGGCGTGCTCGATCTCCACCGGGGCGCGGCTTCGCAGCGCCTCCTCGTACAGTTCGCCGATCATGCCGGGACGGTCCGGTCCCCGAGGGCCCGCACGGCGGCGGCGAAGCGGCCGTCCGGCGCGGCGGCGGCGACCGCGGCGGCGTCGGCGGGGGTGTCGACGTCGGTGAGCTCGGGCAGCACCGCGGTCCGCAGGCCGGCGGCGCGCAGCCGCGCGAGCTGGACCGCGCCGGTGTCGGGGCGCGACATCGGGACGCCGCGCAGCAGCGCCGCCGCGGGGCGGCGCAGCCCGAGCAGCCAGAACCCGCCGTCGCGGGCGGGTCCGAACACCGCGTCGACGCGGCCGAGCGCGCTTCGGGCGCGGTCGAGGAGTTCGGGGGTGACCTGCGGGGTGTCCATGCCGATCAGGACCATCGGGCGGCCGGTGTGGGCGTCGGCGAAGGCGTGGGCGAGGCGCTCGTCCAGGCCGCCGCCGCGCTGGGCGATGACGGTGAAGCCGTCCGGCAGCCACGGCCCGGGGTCGCCGGCGAGCACGAGGACCCGCCGGCCGGCGGGTGCGGCGGCGACGGCGGCGAGGGTGTCGCGCAGGGACGCCTCGGCGAGCGCGGCGGCCTCGGCGGGGGTGTAGGCGGGCGTGAGGCGGGTCTTGACCCGGCCCGGGACGGGCTCCTTGGCGATGACGATGAGGTCGGCGTCGCCGTGCGCGATTCCGCCGCGCCCGGTTCCGCCGGGCTCGGGTGCGGGGGTCATCGGGCTACCTCCGCCAGGACGCGGCGCATGTCGCGGACGGCGCGGACCGTCCCGCCGAGCGTCCCGGTCACCTTCGAGGCGCCGGTGCGGGGACGGTAGGGCACGTCGATCTCGGCGATGCGCCACCCAGGATCGGGTAGGCGCCGTCAGGAGCCCAGGTACCGCAGGACGGCCAGGACCCGGCGGCTGTACCCCGTCGCGTGCGACAGGTCGAGCTTGTCGAA
>NZ_JBEUPA010000294.1:0-3362 GCF_040492065.1 Actinomadura sp. NPDC000929
GCATCGGCGCGGATTGGTGCTCTCTACGCCTTGCCATGAGATCCCCCTCTGAATCGGAGAGCTGTAAACCCCTCCTAACCGTGTTCAACCAGGTCGGCCATCCCGCGCACGGCTACATCGCCGGGCTCAGTTCGGTCGTTCTGAGCACCACGAGCCCCGCGAGCAGCGCCAGCATGACCAGCGGCGCGCCGAGGTGCACCAGCCGGCGCCTCGCCTCCGGCGCGTAGGCGTAGGCCGCGGCCAGCGCCGCCCCCACCGCCAGGCCGCCGACGTGGCCCTGCCAGGAGATGCCCGGCACCGAGAACGTGATCACCAGGTTGATCACCAGCAGGACCACGATGGGGCCGACCGGCCCGCCGAGCCTGCGGCCGATCACGAAGTACGCCCCGAACAGTCCGAAGATGGCCCCGGACGCGCCGACCGCCGAGTCGTGCGGGGACCCGACCAGGTACAGCAGCACCGAGCCGCCGAGCCCCGACAGCACGTAGAGGGCGAGGAAGCGCCACCGTCCGAGCACCTGCTCCAGCGCGGGACCGACGGCCCACAGCGCCCACATGTTGAACAGGATGTGGGTGATGCCGAACGACCCGCCGCGCTGGTGCAGGAACATCGTGGTGAACAGCCGGTACCACTCGCCCTCGGCGACCCCGCCGACCTGCCCGCCGGGCAGCACCCCCTGGCCGAGCATCATGAACTCCCAGACCACGCGCCAGGACGCCAGCTCGGCGAGGTACGCCGCGATGCACGCGCCGATGAGCGTGTAGGTGACGATCGGCACGGCCGTCGCCCCGCCCCGCGCGCCGAGGACCGTCCGGGGGACCGCCTTGCGGGCCCCCCGGTTGCCCTCGGCGACGCACTCCACGCACTGGTGCCCCACCGCCGCGTCCCGCATGCACTCCGGGCAGATGAAGCGGTCGCATCGGGTGCAGCGCACATACGTCTCGCGGCTCGGATGCCGGTAGCAGGTCGGCACCGAGGTCTCGGGAACGGGACTCTGGTCTGTGCTCATCAGTGGCTCCGTGGGCCTTACGTGCGGCGGGCGCTCGGCTCACCCGTGGCGGGGTCTCACCGTGACAACGTCTAACGGCGTTCGATCGTCACCGACTCGATGACGACGTCCTCCTTCGGGCGGTCCCCCCGCCCGGTCTCGACCTTGCTGATGCGGTCGACGACGTCGGTGCCCTCAATGACCTTGCCGAAGATGGTGTGCCGGCCGGTCAGGTGCCGCGTGTGCGCGACGTTCGTCGTGATGAAGAACTGGGAGCCGTTGGTGCCGGGCCCCGCGTTCGCCATCGCCAGCAGGTACGGGCGGTCGAACTTCAGGTCGGGGTGGAACTCGTCCTTGAACTGGTAGCCGGGGCCGCCGGTGCCGGTGCCGAGCGGATCGCCGCCCTGGAGCATGAAGTCGTCGATGACCCGGTGGAAGATCGTTCCGTTGTAGAGCGGCGCGTCCGACTTCTGGCCGGTGCGCGGGTCGGTCCAGGTGCGGGTGCCCTCCGCCAGCTCGACGAAGTTCGCCACGGTCTCGGGCGCGTGCTCCGGGTACAGCTGGATGACGATCTTGCCCAGCGACGTGGTGAGCGTCGCGAAGATCTCGTTGGCCACGCTGGCCGCCTCCTCTTGGTGGATTCTTTGACGTCGACGGGTTCGGTGACGTGCGGTGCGGGGTCCCGGCCAGGCCCGGATCCGTCACTTTCCGTTGAAGGCTCGTCACGGTCGCGGTGTTTACCTCCCGTTCGCTGGGAAGGCTGCCTGACAGGACCTCGCAAACAGGGAGGTTAGCGTGTCCCTAATGATCAATATCCGCCGGAAGCCGCAGGACGAGGTCGTCGACCGGCTCGGCCGCGTCCAGCAGGCGGCCCGCCAGGGCGTCGACGCGTGCCGTCAGGGCGCCGCGGGCGCGGCCGAGCGGATCGGGCCCATCGCGAACGAACGCGTGATGGTCGCCCGTGGCTGGAGCGCACCGAGGCTGCGTCATGCGGCCCGGTACGTGGAGACCGGGCTCGCCCCGCGGGTGAGCTCGTTCCTGAGCGATGTCGCGGGGCGGGTGGAACCGCCGAAGTCGGCGGCGAAGTCCGGGCGCGGCGCCGTCATGGCGATGGTGGGGGTGGTCGCCGCCGTCGGAGTGGCCGGCGCGGTGGCCACGCGGCGCGGCGCCGTCCGCGACATGGCCAAGGGGTCGGGTGAGCATTCCGGCAGCGCGACCTCGGCCGACTCCATGACGGTCAGCGGCGCCGACGCGGACGGCCAGGTGCATTCACCGCACTGAGGCCTGCGAACGCGCTGGAAGCACGGGTGAGGGCCCGGCCGCACCGCGGCCGGGCCCTTCGCCGTCCCGGTGCGGACGGGAGTTGCTACCACCCGGTACGGTGAACGCCATGTCGCCGAAACGCCCCCTGCGGCAGGTGCTGGCGGTCCGCGCGAAGCAGCGGGCGCGCCAGGGCGTGCACACGGCCGTGCACCGCGCCTGGGAATGGATCCAGCGGCACGGGGAGATCACCCCGCACACGCCGGGCCGCCGCAGTTTCGCCTACCTGGGCGAGGGCGCCTGCATCGGCTTCCCGACCGGCGCGATCTACGGCGAGCCCTGGATCTCGATCGGCGACCACACGCTGGTGGGCACGCACGTCACCATCTCCGCCGGGTTCGTGCCCGGCCTCGACCTCGGGCCGGACGTCATCGTCCGGATCGGCGGGAGCTGCTCGCTCGGCCGCGGCACCCACATCGTCGGCCACCAGTCGATCGAGATCGGCGACGACGTCTTCACCGGCCCGAACGTCTACATCACCGACCAGAACCACACCTACGGCGACCTGCACACCCCGATCGGGCGGCAGTGGCCGGAGAACAACCCGGTGGTGATCGGGGACGGCTGCTGGATCGGCACCGGGGCCATCATCCTTCCCGGCACCCGCCTCGGCCGCAACGTCGCGGTGGCCGGCGGCGCCGTCGTCCGCGGCGAGTTCCCCGACCACTCGGTCATCGGCGGCGTCCCGGCCAAGATCCTGCGCAGCCACGACAAGGAGAGCGGCTGGCAGCCGCCCCTGCGCACCGACCCCCTGATGTCGCTGGACGAGCTCGCGGCCCTCTCGGTGGACGGCCTGGAGGGCCTGCAGATCCTCCAGGACAGGCTGCGCGCCGAGTCCGCCGCCCGCGACGGCGACGTCCTCAGCGAGGAGGCCGGCTGACCGCCGCGCCCCGCCGCCCCCGCACCCGGAAAGCGAAGAGCCCCGCACGCGAGTGCGGGGCTCTTCGGTCGTCGATCATAGAGGCCCTTCGCACGCGCCGGTCCGTGCGGGCCTTCCGCCAGGTTCCGGTGTCTCGAGAGGAGGTCGAACGGCTGCTCGCACTCGCATCGATGT
>NZ_JBEUPA010000295.1:0-3258 GCF_040492065.1 Actinomadura sp. NPDC000929
CCTGTGGCGTCCCGGACCGCCGCTGCGCGTCGCCCGCCAGCTCGGCGCGCTGCGCCGCTGGGGCACCCTGCTCGGCGGGACGCTCGCCTCCGCCGCCGCCCGCGACCCCGGCGCCGTCGCGATCGTCGACGACGCCGGCGAGCTGACGTACGGCGAGGTCGACGCCCGCACCGACCGGCTCGCCGCCGTCCTGTCCGCGTCCGCCCCCGGCTCCCCGCCCCGCGTGGCCGTCCTGTGCCGCAACCACCGCGGCATGGTCGAGACGCTCGTCGCGTGCAGCAAGCGCGGCTCCGACCTCGTCCTGCTGAACACCGGGATGAGCACCGAGCAGCTCGTGGCCGTCCTGCGGCAGCAGGAGGTCGAGGTGGTGATCGCCGACGCGGAGTTCACCGGCTTCATCGCGGCCGTGCCCAGGACCGTGCGGGTGGTCACCGCGGGCGGGACGGGCTCGGAGCTGGAGAACCTCATCGTCACGACGCCCGCCGCGCCGATCGGCCCCCCGGCCAGGGCCGGACGGACGATCGTGCTGAGCTCCGGCACGACCGGCCGCCCCAAGGGCGCCGACCGGCACTCGCGCCCGGGGCTGTCGCCGCTGGCGTCGATCCTGTCCCGCATCCCGTACCGGGTCCACGAGCGGATGTTCATCGAGGCGCCGCTGTTCCACACCTGGGGATACGCGATGCTCCAGATCGCGGTCTCGCTGCGCGCCACGATCGTCCTGCGGGCCAGGTTCGACCCCGAGCGGACCCTCCGCACGATCGACCGGACCCGCGCGACCGCGCTGGTCGCCGTCCCGGTCATGCTGCAACGCGTCCTGGACGTGCCGGAGGCCGCGCGCCGCGGTCACGACACGTCCTCGCTGCGGATCGCGGCCGTCAGCGGCTCGGCGCTGCCCGCGACGCTCGCCACCGCCTTCATGGACGAGTTCGGCGACGTCCTCTACAACCTGTACGGGTCGACGGAGGCGTCCTGGGTGACGATCGCCACCCCCGCCGACCTGCGCGCCCGTCCCGACACCGCGGGCACGCCGCCGCCGGGCACGCGGGTCGCGGTCCTGGACGACGAGGGCGCCCCCGTCCCGCCCGGCGCCACGGGCCGCATCTTCGCCGCGAACGAGCTGCTGTTCGCCGGCTACACCGGCGGCGGCACCCGGGAGATGCGCGACGGCCTGATGAGCCTCGGCGACGTCGGCCACCTCGACGAGCATGGCCGGCTCTTCGTGCACGGCCGCGACGACGACATGATCGTCTCGGGCGGGGAGAACGTCTTCCCCGGCGCGATCGAGGAGGTGCTGGAGAAGCTCCCGCAGGTGCGGGAGGTCGCCGTGGTCGGCGTCCCGGACGAGGAGTTCGGCCAGCGCGCCGCCGCGTTCGTCGTCCTGCGCGAGGGCGAGACCCTGGACGCCGACGCCGTCCGCGCCCACGTCCGCGACCACCTGGCCCGCTACGCGGTCCCGCGCGACGTCCACTTCCTGGACGCCCTTCCCCGCAACCCCACCGGCAAGGTCCTCCGGCGAGCCCTCCCCACCTGACCCCGACCGGTCACCCGAGCTGTGTGAGGGTTCGTGCTGAGCGGTACGCCAGGCCGGGGCGTGGCCGGGTGGGGGCGTGCGGCGGAGGGGTGCGCGTCGGCAGGGCCCGCGTCAGACGGAGACGGCCGGGTGGCGGCTGTCGATCACGAACCAGAGGCGGGTGCGGTGCGGGGTCTGGTCCAGGCCCCATTCGTCGGCCAGGGCGTCGATGACGGTGAGGCCGCGGCCGTGGTCGAGGCGGGGCGGGCCGTCGGGGTCGGCCTGGGCGGGGCCGTCGTCGGACACCTCGACGCGGAGCCGGCGGCCGTCGGTGGCGATCGTGACGCTGATGAGGCCGGAGCCGTGCAGGATGGCGTTGGCGACGCCCTCGGCGGTCATCAGCTCGACGTCGTCGAGGAGCGTCCCGTCGGCGAGGACCTTCGCGGCGCGCTCGCGGACGGCCCGGCGGGCGCGGCGGCCGCCGTCGCCCTCCCCGGTGAAGCCGATCGGTTCGCCGAGCCGTTCCATCCCCTCGGTCACTGCATCACCACACTCGGTTCGGGAAGCGTTCCGCAATCATTCATCTGCGCTGAGTGACCGGGCGACGCTATGGACGCTTTGATCTTGGCCTTTCCGGGGCAGGTCGGCCTTAGGTGGCGGAGCTTACGGCAGGACTCGCCGCTCCAAGCGCACATCATGAAAAACATCTCCGTCGCGTGGGGCACTACTCACCCGGGCGCACAAAACCGGGAACTTCTCCGTCTTCCAGCCAGAATCACCGCACACCTTCCTCATGTCACGCTGGGGTTCCACCCCTGGGAGGAACGCCATGCACGCGGTCGTCCTCGCCTGCGCTGCGCAGGCCGTCTACATCGTCGCCTATGTCCTTTTCAAGACGGCCGCGGGGCGGATGAGCCCGCTCTCGGGCCGCCATCCGCTGCACGCCGCCGGTCTTCTCGTGCGAAGCCCGCGCTGGCTCGCCGGTCTCGCGGTGCTGACGGCGGGCTTCGGACTCTCCGCCACGGCGCTGGCCGCCCTGCCCGTCGCGGCGACGCTCCCCGCCTACGGGCTCGGTCTCGTCCTCCTGCTGGCCGTCGGAATGAGCGGCTTCGGCGAGCGGCCGACCTCGCGCGAATGGCTCGCCGTCCTCATCACGGTCGCCGCGATGGTCACCGCGGCGCTGTCGGTGCTGGACCACGCCGCCGCGGCGCCGCACCGCGTCGGCGCCGCGGCGGCCGCGCTGCCGCTGTGGAAGGCCGCGCTCGTGTGCGTGCCCTCGCTGGCCGTCCCGCTGTGGATGTTCTGCGTGCGCGACCGCCCGGTCGGCGGCCGGCACGCGCGCCCGCTGACGGGCATCGCGTCGGGGATCGGCGCGGGCGTCCTGCTCGGCGCGACCGAGGTCTTCGGGCAGGGCATGGCGATGATGTTCGCCGCGGGCCGGGGCGCGGACGTGCCCTCCTCGCCGCATCCGTACCTGTTCCTGCTCGCGGGCGCGTTCGGCGTCGGGCTGCTGTCGATCGGCCTCCAGCGCTGCCGCCTCACCGTCATCGTCACCGTCGTCACGGTCACCGCGAAGACGCACCTGCTGCTCTCGGCCACGCTGCTGTACGCGGAGCCGTGGCCGCGCGAGGCCGGGCCGTTCTGGCTCCGGGCCGCGGGCGTCGGGCTGGCCGTGCTGGCGCTGCTGGCCTTCCCCCGTCACGAGCGCCGGGCCCCGCTCGCGCCCCCCGCCCGGACGTCCACCGAGC
>NZ_JBEUPA010000296.1:0-3116 GCF_040492065.1 Actinomadura sp. NPDC000929
CCCGATGTTCCGCCCGGCACGGTGGTCGAGGTGCACCAGCCGGGCTACGGCGACGACGAGAACCAGCTGCGTCCGGCTCCGTCCTCGCCGCGCCGCACGTGCGCCGCGTGGCCCGCGAGTTCCACCTGCTCTCGCCGGACCCGGGCCTGCACCGCCGCGCCCTCGCGATCGCCGTCCTGGAGGTCGGCGGCGCCCGCCTGATCGCCGCGAGCACCCATCTGGACCTGGCGGAGGGCCCGCGCCTGCGGCACGTCCACGAGATCCTCGCCCACCTCGACCGCGCCCGTGAGCGCCACGGCGCCCCGGTCGTGCTCGCGGGCGACGTCAACGAGGAGCCGGGGGGCCCGTCCTGGTCGCTGCTGACCGACCGGTTCCAGGACGCGTACGCGGCCGCTCCGGCGGGCGGGGAGCTCACCTTCACCGCGCGCGACCCGAAGCGCCGCATCGACGGCGTCTTCGCCGACCCCGCCGTGCGGATCACCGCGTGCGGGGTGCCGCCCGACGACGCCGGCGACCATGCCCTGGCCACCGACCACCGGCCCGTGCTGGCCGAGCTGGGGCCGCCCTAGACGACGGCCCCGTCGTCGGGGTCGCGGGGCTCGTCGCCCATGCGCAGGACGAGGGTGACGAACCCCCCGATGAACGCGGCGACGGCGAGGAAGGCCGCCCAGCCGGGGACCTCCCAGTCGAGGATGACGGTGACCAGCAGGTAGACGGGGCCGCCGATCAGCGCGATCCAGGCGCCCTTGGTGAGCGGGTCGGCGCTCGGCAGCGGCGGGGGAGGGGGCGGGACGTAGTGCCCCTCGTCGTCATCGTCGTCGCCGGCCGGGAACGCCGCCTCCTCGGCCGGCTTGATCACGCGGGCGCGGGGCAGCCGCCCGGTGCGGTCCTCGCCCTCGCCCGGGGGGTCGGCGGGCTCGCGGATGTTCTCCTCGTCGGGCCACGGGACCTCGTCGCCCTCGGGGACGGTGTCGTACCCGGCGACGATCTCGGCCCAGATGGCGTCCTCGTCGCGCTCGGCGGCGGCGCCCGCCTGGCCGGCGCCCGGGTCGGCGAGGCCGGTCCCGGCGCGCTCCGCGGCGTCGAGGCGCTCGGCGTCCGCGCGCTCGGGGCCCGGCAGGTCGGCGTCGGCGAGCTCGGAGCCGTCGCGGTCGCCGTCGGAGCCGCGGGCCGAGGCCTCGCGGAGCCGGGCGAGGTGCACGCGCAGGATGCCCTCGGCGGCCGGCTTCATGTCGACGTCCACGTACAGCCGGTCGAGGACGTCGCCGGCGACCGGCTCCGCCGCCGCCTCGGCGATCTCCGGCAGGCCGGACGGGGACGCCGCGTAGGCCGCGACGCCCGCCTCGCCGAGCGCCGACAGCATCGCGTCCGCGAGATGCGGCGCGAGGTCGACCAGTGGGGCGTAGGTCTCCGCTGACAGTCCATTGCCACGGCGATTCACGGGGCCGGCTCCTTCGACGACTCCGGCGTGACCGACAGCACCGGCATGGCGGCCTCCGCTCCCCCCATTGACATGTGGTGCCCGGTCGCCCCCGCGTGGAGGCACTCCCGGACACCCCGAAACGTGTGTCCCACGGTATTCGCTGCGCCGCCCGGGACAAGCCCTCCGGCGCACTCGATTGAGATTTACCGCTCCGAGCCTACGGTTATTCCCGGCCCGCCGCCGGGGCGACCGGGTCCCGGTGACGGGTACCGGCCGGTAGATCGGTGGGACGGAGAGTGGGAGGATGTCCCATCATCTCCCGTCGGCCAGGACCGGGGCACGCCCGCGCGGGGGCGTCCGGTCCGAGGGAAAGGTACCCGCATACGATGCTCTGGTTCTGGATCCTGCTGAGGATCGTCCTCTCCCCGGTCATGTACCTGCTGTGGTGGCCGCGGAACCGGGGGGCGCGCAACGTCCCGAAGCGCGGGCCGGCGCTGATGGTGAGCAACCACCTGTCGTTCGCCGACCACTTCTTCGGCCCGCTGCCGCTGATGCGCCCGATCTTCTTCATCGGCAAGGAGGAGTACTTCACCGGCCGGGGGATCAAGGGGCTGATCAGCAAGGGGTTCTTCACCGGCGTCGGGGTGGTGCCGGTCGACCGGACCGGCGGCTCGGCCGCCGAGGCGGCGCTGCAGACGGGGCTGCGCATCCTCGGCGAGGGCAAGCTGCTCGGCATCTACCCCGAGGGCACCCGGGCGCCCGACAACCGGCTGTACCGCGGCAAGACGGGGGTCGCGCGGCTGGCGCTGAAGTCGCGGGTGCCGGTGATCCCGATGGCGATGGTCAACACGTTCGAGCTGATGCCGCCCGGCAGGCCGTACCCGCGGCTCGGGATCCGGCCGGGCGTGCGGTTCGGCGAGCCCATGGACTTCTCCCGCTACTACGGGCGCGAGGACGACCACGAGGTGCTCCGCGAGATCACCGACGAGATCATGATGGCGATCCAGCGGCTGTCCGGGCAGGAGTACGTCGACCGGTACTCCGCCGAGGTGAAGGCGGAGCTGGCCGGCAAGGAGGTGCGTCCGGTCGAGGACGACGACGGAGGGCTGAGTGACCGCGGCTGAGCCGCGGGGGACGGGCCTGGAGACCGCGCTGTGGCGGGCCGTGGCCGTCTACCGCGGGCTCGCCCTGTGCTACGCCGCGGTCGTGATCGCCATGAACCACGGCGGCTACGCCCACCCCCTCGGCGGATGGGCCGTCCTCGCCCTCATGGCCGGATGGACCGGCTACGCGTCGTTCGCCTTCGGCCCCGCCGCCTTCGCCTCCCGTGGCCGGGCGCGCCGCGGCCGGCCGCTGCTGGGCGCCGACCTCGCCGTCGCGGCGGGGTGCGTGCTCGCGACGGCGTGGGTGGAGGAGGCCGGGAACATCTCCGCCGGGCGCCCGACGCTGCCGGTGTCGTGGGTGGCGGCCGCGGTGCTGGCGTGGGCGGTCGCGGGCGGGCGGCGGGCGGGCGTCGCCGCCGCGGCCGTCCTGGCCGCCGCGAACCTGCTGGTGCACGCGGCCGCCGGGACGAGCGGCATCGGCGGCACGACGTTCAACGGGCGTTCGGGTCCAGCCCGATCGTCGGCTCGTCCAGGAAGAGGATCTGCGGGCGGTGCAGCAGCGCGCGGGCGATCTCCAGGCGGCGGCGCAT
>NZ_JBEUPA010000297.1:0-3089 GCF_040492065.1 Actinomadura sp. NPDC000929
GCGCCCCGGCCGCGACCCCGGCGACCAGCAGCGGCCGCCGCGCGGGCCCTCGCCGGGACGGTCCGGGGTCGTCCAGGACGCGGGTCGGGTTCCGCGGCCGGTCCGGCGGCGGAGGGTCGGCGGGGGCGGCGGCGCCGGGCACCTGGAGCCGGACGCCCGAGGCGCGGGACAGGACGCGGGCCGCTTCGGCGGCGGTGGGGCGCGCACCGGGGTCCGGGGACAGGCAGCCGCGGCAGAGGGCGGCGACCTCGTCCGGTGTGCCCTTCCGGAAGGCGGACGAGGGCGTGGGCGGCGCTCCGGTCAGGCACTCGTGCAGGACGACGCCCAGGGAGTAGACGTCGGCCGCCGGGGTCGGGGGCGTCCCGCTCACCAGTTCGGGCGCCATGTAGGCGGGCGTGCCCATCACCGGTCCGCCCGCCGTGCCGGTGAACGCGATGCCGAAGTCGAGGACCTTCACCTCGACCGGGGTGAGGTAGACGTTGCCGGGCTTGATGTCGCGGTGCACGATGCCGGCGTCATGGGCGGCGGCCAGGGCGTCGGCGACCCGGGCGCAGATCCCGGCCGCCTCGCGCCAGGGCAGCGGGCCGCGCGCCAGACGCACGGCCAGGCTCTCCCCGTCCAGCAGCTCCATGACCACGTACGGGATCCGGCGCGGCTCCCGCCACGGGGCTCCCTCCGAGCCGACGCGGTGCTCGCCGTAGTCGTACACGCCAGTGACGCCCGGGTGGGTCAGGGCTGCGGCGGCCTGCGCCTCCTGGCGCAGGCGCCGCGAGAACTCCTCGGGCCCGCCGTCCTTGGGGACCTTGACCGCGACGGCGCGGTCGAGGACGGTGTCGACCGCGCGCCAGACGGTCGCCATGCCGCCGGAGCCGAGAGGCCGCTCGATGCGGTAGCGCCCCCCGAGGCGTTCGCCCGGGGCGATGATCTCGGGCATGGACGAAGCCTATGCCGGACTCAGGGAACGAGGTACCGGCTGTCGCGCGCGTCGGTGATCGCCATGTGGCCGGGGGCGTGCCCGATGGCGAGCTTGGGGCGGGAGGCCATCACCGCCGCCTGCGGGGTCACACCGCAGGCCCAGAACACCGGGACCTCGTCCACTCGGATCTCGACCGGGTCGCCGAAGTCCGGCGCGGACAGGTCGTCGATGCCGAGCTCGACGGGGTCGCCGACGTGCACGGGCGCGCCGTGGACGGAGGGGTACCGGGACGTCACGCGCACGGCGTCGGCCACCTGCGCGGCGGGGACGGGGCGCATGGAGACGACGAGCGGGCCGCCGAACTCGCCGGCGCGGCGGCACATCCGGTTCGTCCGGTACATCGGGACGTTGCTGTTCTGCTCGATGTGCCGGACGGGCACGCCGGCCTCGCGGAGCGCGTCCTCGAAGGTGAAGCTGCACCCGATGAGGAACGAGACGAGGTCCTCGCGCCAGTGGGCGGTCACGTCGTTCGTCTCGGCGACCGGCACTCCGTGCTCGTAGACGACGTAGCCGGGCAGGTCGGTGCGCAGGTCCCCGGCGAACAGCGGGGAGGAGGTCTCGCCGGGCTCGGTCACGTCCAGGACGGGGCACGGTTTGGGGTTGCGCTGCGCGAACAGCAGCAGGTCGAAGGCGTACTCGCGCGGCACGGCGATGAGGTTCGCCTGCGTCCAGCCGGCGCACCAGCCGGACGTGGGAACGCGCAGGCCGGCGCGGAACAGGGCCCTCGCCTGGTCCGGCGTGAGCGCGCCCGGGTCGAGGGGTGCGGTCATGTTTCCTCCCGGAGGTTCGGTGCGGGGTGCGGCCGGAACCGGAGCCGCTGGCCGGGGCGGGCCTGGGCGGCGCGGCCGACGTCGGCGGAGGCGACCACCGCGATCACGGGGTAGCCGCCGGTGAGCGGGTGGTCGGCGAGGAACAGCACGGGCCGCCCGGACGGCGGGACCTGCAGCGCCCCGGTGACCGTCCCCTCGCTGGGCAGCTCGCCGCGCCCGGCGTGCTCCAGCTCCGGCCCGTCCAGGCGCATGCCGACGCGGTCGATCTCGCTGGTCACCGTGTAGGCGGCGGAGAAGAGCGCCGCGAGCGCGCCGGGGGCGAACCAGTCGTGGCGCGGGCCGGGCATCGCGCGCAGCACGATGTCGCCGCCGCGCGGGGGCGCGACGGGCGCGGCGTCCAGGAGCGGCGCCGCGGCGGGCGGCGGGCCGACGGGCAGCAGGTCGCCGGGCTTGAGCGGGGCGGGGCCGAGGCCGGAGAGCGTGTCGGTGGAGCGGGACCCGAGGACGGGCGGGACGGCGACGCCGCCGCGCACGGCCAGGTAGCTGCGCAGCCCGGAGGTGGGCACGCCCATCCGCAGTTCGGCGCCGTCCGGGACGTGGAAGACCGAGTAGGGAGCCTCGGGGCGGCCGTCCACCAGCAGCGGGGCGGGCGCGCCGGTCACCGCGGCGAACACGCCGCCGCGGCAGCGCACGTGCAGGCCGCCGAAGGTGACCTCGACCGCGGCCTCCTCCTCGGGGTTGCCGAGCAGCCGGTTGGCGAGGCGGAACGAGCCCGGGTCCGCGGCGCCCGACACCCCCACGCCGAGCGCCGCGTGACCCGAGCGGCCCAGGTCCTGGACTGTCGCCAGGGGTCCTGTGCGGAGAACGTCCAGAGCGCGCTTCATGGTTCCCGCCAGGGCTTCACGATTTCCTCCGGACGAAGCGGACCCGCGTTCCCGGGCGCAGGAGGGCGGGCGGGTCGCGTTCGAGGTCCCACAGGACGGCCTCCGTGCGTCCGATGAGCTGCCAGCCGCCCGGGGACTCGACCGGGTAGACGCCGCTGTAGCGCCCGGCCAGGCCGACCGCGCCCGCCGGGACGCGGACGCGGGGCGTGGCGCGGCGCGGGACGTCCAGCCGCGGGTCGCCGCCCTCCAGGTAGCCGAATCCGGGCGCGAACCCGGTGAACGCGACCCGCCACGGGGTCCCGGTGTGGGCGGCGACGACCTCGTCCGGGGCGAGCCCGGTGAGGCGGGCCACCTCGGCGAGGTCGGCGCCGTCGTAGACGACGGGGATCTCGGCCTCGCCGGCGTCGCCGCCCGCCGTGCCCGGCCGGGCGGCGCGCACCGCGGCGGCGACCGCGGCCG
>NZ_JBEUPA010000298.1:0-3071 GCF_040492065.1 Actinomadura sp. NPDC000929
GCTCGCCGTCTCCGGCGAGCGGCGCCCCTTCGCCCGTCAGCCCAGGCGCACGGCGCGCTCGTGCTTGCCGTCCGCTATCTCCAGCACCTGCGCACGCGCCGCGGCGTCGGCCAGCGGCGCGATGAGACGGGCCAGCGGAGTGCGCTGCGGGGTCCCCGGGATCTCGGCCAGTTCGGTGATCCGGCGCACCCCGGCCTCCCCGTGCAGCTCGAAGCCGCGGACGGGGTGGGCCCAGATCCTGCCCTGCGCGGTGTCCATCACCGGCACCGCCTGGTCACCCGGGGCGACGGCCAGGTCGCCTAAAACCCAGCCGGTCTGCCGCGCCGCCTCGGCGTAGGCGATGACCTGCTCCAGGTCGCGCCGCAGCCGGGGGACGCGGGAGGAGTCGAACGTGACCGGCGGGCCGGCCAGCGCGACGGCGTCGCGGCAGCCCAGCCGGCCCGCGATCTCGGCGACCCGATCGAGGACACTGCGGTGAACGTGGCCCACCTGCACTCCATCCACAATCAGCAGCGCCACGTCCGCGCGGCCCTGCGATTCGGCCATCGGTTCCCCCTGCCCAGCGGCCCCCGGCCGCCAGGGACGCTCAGGCTGGACGCATGTCCACGACGCGGTCGGAGTCCAGGATGAAACTGGCGGCCTCGTCCGGAGTGACCCCGAGGACGTCGATGACCAGCCGGATCGGACCGACCTTCTCGGCGTCGCAGCGGTGGCACCTGGTGCGGTTGTCCCCGTAGACCTTCATCGAGGGGTTCCGGTCGCCGTTGCTGTGCCTGTTCGGACGCGGGCAGTGCCACAGGTTCCCGTCGTCGGAGGAGGAGCCGAGGCGCGTCAGCACCGTCCGGACGTCCACCGACTTGGCCTCGGCGATCCGCTTGTTGTGCGGCGAGACGGGGACGGGCGGCACCATGTCGGCGCCGCGGCGCCCGGCCCGCAGCTCCTGGCGGTACTTGGCCGCCTCGCGCCGCAGCTTCTCCAGGTCGATGCCCTGGGTCGGGTCGTCCTTGGTGACGGGGGCGGGCTCGTTCCCGGTCGACAGGTAGGGGAACCGGTCGTCGGCCCGCCGCCGCAGCGCCGCGACGAGCACGAACGTGGCCAGCGCGTCCCGGGCCGAGGGCGGCGGGACCATGCGCAGCCGCGCCGCGTACCGGATCACGGTGGCGGCCTCCGGGGTCACGAGCCGCTGGGCGCCGGAGCCGACCTGCACGGTGGGGACGGGCCCCTCCTCGCCCCCGACCTGGCCCCATTCCAGGTACCCGGAGGGCCGGCCCGCGTCGGGGAAGGCCTCTCCCTGCGGGTCCAGCCGCGAGAACTCCAGGACGGTGCCGCCGGCGTAGGCGTCGACGCGGCGGCCGGCGAAGCCGCACAGTGCCGCGTACGGCACCAGGCAGCTCGGGTCCTCGGGCGCGAGATAGATCACGCGCGACCGGAAGTCGGCCGCGGTCAGCCCGCTCGCCCGCAGACCGGCGATGGTCGCGGCGATCACGTCCTGGTCGTCGCCCGGAACCAGGTCGACCGACTTGACCCCTTCGATCGCCGGAGGTGAACCGGTGGTGCGAACGGCCAGCACGTAATCGGTCAACTGGTGCATCTGGTCTCCTTTGTAGTGTGCCGCCCCCGTGTGTCACGCATGACTGTCCACGCGACAGGGCGAGCCGCATGCTTTATTTGTCAACCGGTTCGTCGGCGGCGCCGTCCGGCCCTCTGGTACTTGCCGATCCGACCTGCCCCGAAACGGTTATGACTGAAGAGTGGACACCGGGCGGTGGGACCGGTGCCGCACCTGGCCGGAATCGGCCGGGTGCCGAGGTTACCTCCGGCCGTCCGCGGCCGGCGGCAGGACACGGAGAAGGGTGCAACAGTGCCAGCGCAAACCAAGGAAGAATTCTACGTCCGGCGCCTCTTCGACGACGACGTCCCCGTGTTCGTGGACGCGACCAAATACGTCCGGCAGGACGCCCCCTACCCGCTCAGCGCCAAGAAGGCCCTGAAGGCGACCTGCGGGGTGCGCACGGACAACGAGGTCCTGGCATTCAGCCTGCGCAACTACACCGGCAAGCAGGCCGAGCGGGAGGTCGAGCACGTCGAGAACACCGTCGGCGGGCGGGTGACGTCGCAGAACCAGCTGCGGCTGCGCATGCCGCGCAGGACCCTGCACGGCCTGAACGAGACGGCGCGGGCCCTCGCCGTCGTCCTCGGCGACGAAGTGATCACCGAGCTGGACGGCGACCTCTACGTCCTGAGCCTCTCCCGCAGCGGCAACGAGGGGACGCTGGCCCTGGTGGGCCGGCTCACCGCGTCGGAGGGCGGCTTCGTCCGGTCCGAGGTCGGCGACGGCGAGGCCGAGTTCGAGCTCCCCGTCGCGGGGGTCCGGCTGCGCATCTTCCTCCGCTCCCCCGTCCGCGACCGCATCATCGCCTACGGCTTCAGCGGCTACCTCACCCGCAAGCCCGGCGAGACGGAGACGGTGACCCGGGCGACCGCGCTGGCCATCAACAGCATCCTCGGCCTGGCGACGTTCCGGATGCTGTCGCAGCTGGACCACGTCGACGTCCCCGCGGTGCCGCGCGGCAACGCCGTCCGGCCGCGCAAGCCCGCCGAGCAGGTGACCTTCTCGGTCCCGGCGCTGCTGTTCACCGACGACGGGACCCCGGCGGCCCGCGGCCGCGTCGCCGCCGAGATCGACCTGGACCAGGTGGATCCGGTGACCGGCGGCCTCCAGCTGCACGTCACGGCCGGCGACCAGCTGGAGTGGAACCCGGCGGTGGCCGAGGCGGTGACGTTCGAGTCCTACGAGCGGGTGCTCACCGAGACCATCGGCGCCATGCTCCACTCGTCCGTCGGCGTCGACACGGTGCGCGACCTGGCCTACGACATCATGCTGGGCGACCTCGGCGCCGAGGGCATCGCCCGCCTGCGCGCCGCGACCACCGACCTTCCGGGCCTGGCGGCCAAGCCGAACCAGGCCGAGGTGCGGTCCGCGCAGCCGGCCACCGGCGTCCCGGCCGCCTGACCTCCGGCGCGGTCCGGCGCCGCGCCTCGCGCCGTCGCGGACCGGCGGGGCCAGAACC
>NZ_JBEUPA010000299.1:0-3053 GCF_040492065.1 Actinomadura sp. NPDC000929
CCCGCCGGTCGGCGACGCGCTCGGACGTCCCCTCGAAGCCGAGGACGGCCAGGGCCCCGGCGGCGGAGGAGCCCTCGCCGATCGCCGCGGGGTCGGCCAGCCCGACCATGGTCTCGGTCTCGTCGGACAGCCGCAGGACCGCGGGGAGGGGGCCGTCCTGGGCGAGGCGCCGCAGCGCGGCGGCGCCCTCGTCGAAGGAGGCGAACCGCCAGCCCTCGTACTCCCGGGCCTCCGGGACGGGATGCACCCGCACCCGCACGGAGGTGATCACGCCGAGCGCGCCCTCCGAGCCGAGGAGGAGCTGCCGCAGGTCGGGCCCGGCCGCCGACTTCGGCGCCCGCCCGAGGTCGAGCGTCCCCTCGGGGGTGGCCGCGGTGAGGCCGACGACCATGTCGTCGAACCGCCCGTACCCGGCGGACGCCTGCCCGCTCGACCGCGCCGCCGCGAACCCGCCGATCGACGCCCACTCGTAGGACTGCGGGAAGTGCCCGAGCGTGTAGCCGCGCTCGTTGAGCAGCGCCTCGGCCGCGGGGGCGCGCAGGCCGGGCTGCAGGACGGCCGTCCGGGAGACCTCGTCGAGCTCGACGAGCCGGTCCATGCGGCGCAGGTCGAGGGCGACGAAGGCGTCCGCGCCCCGCGGCGCCAGCCCGCCGACGACCGAGGTGCCGCCGCCGAACGGGACGACCGCGACGCGGCGCCCGGCGCACGCCTCCAGCACCGCGAGCACCTCGGCGTGGTCGCCGGGCAGGACCACCGCGTCCGGCGCGTCGGCGGCGTCGCCGGCGCGGATGCGCAGCAGGTCGGGCGTGGACTTGCCGCGCGTGTGGCGGAGCCGCGCCTCGGTGTCGGCGCGCACGTTGCCCTCCCCCACGACGGCGGCGAGCGCGGTCAGGTCGTCCCCGGACAGCCGGGGCTCGGCGAGCCGGACGCCGGACGGCTCGGCCGGCGGCCCCGCGGCGGGCCGCACGCCGAGCAGGTCGCGCAGCAGGCCGACCATCGGCTCGGGCAGCGGCGCCGCCTTCGCCGGGTCGCCCCAGCCGCTCCACAGCATGTCGCGCGTCTCCACGCCCGCCTCCCTCGCCGCCCCGCCCGTCTGGCGGCTTACACTGTGACACATGACGTCGAATCGTCACAACAGGACGGCGGCGCGGACCGCCGACGACACCGTGCTGGACGCCGCCCGCGACTGCGTGCTCGCGGTCGGGGTGCGGCGCACGACGCTGACCGACATCGCGCGGCGGGCCGGCGTCTCGCGCATGACGCTCTACCGGCGCTGGCCGGACGTCCGCACCATCGTCGCCGACCTGATGACCCGCGAGTGGACCGCGATCGGCGACGCGCTGTCGCCCCCCGACGACGGCCGCCCCGTCCGGCCCAGGCTGGTGGACGGCCTGGTCACCGGCGTGCGGACGTTCCGCGACCACCCGCTGCTCCGCAAGATCATCGAGGTCGACCCCGAGCTGCTGCTGCCCTACCTGCTGGACCGCTGCGGCGCCAGCCAGCGGGCCTTCCTCGCGGGGTTCGAGGAGTCGATCTCCGCCGGCCAGCGCGACGGCACGATCCGGGCCGGCGTCCCCGCGCTCCAGGCCCGCGCGCTCCTGCTGGTCGTCCAGTCGTTCGGGCTCTCCGCGCAGATCATGATCGACGCGCTGGAGCCCGGGGTCGACGCCGACGCCCTCGACGCCGAACTCCGCCACATCCTGGAGAGGACGCTCGCACCGTGAACGCAGCCGGACCCGATCCCCGGACCTCGCTCAACACCGCACGCCGGGAGCGCGAGCTCGCCGAACTCCCCGGCGAGGTGGTGGACGTGCTGGTCGTCGGCCTCGGCGCCACCGGGGCGGGCGCCGCGCTGGACGCCGCGTCCCGCGGCCTGTCCGTCGCCGCGGTCGACGCCCGCGACCTGGCGTTCGGCACGTCGCGCTGGAGCTCCAAGCTGATCCACGGCGGGCTGCGCTACCTGGCGTCCGGCCAGGTGGACGTGGCGCACGAGAGCGCGGTCGAACGCGGCGCGCTGATGCTGCGCACCGCCCCGCACCTGGTGCGGGCGCTTCCGTTCGTGCTGCCGCTGACCCCGCTGGTGTCCCGCTCGCAGGCGCTGCTGGCCGGCGGCGGCATGCGCGCCGGGGACCTGCTGCGTCTCGCCGCCCGCACCCCGCGGTCGGTCCTGCCCGGCCCCCGGCGGCTGTCGGCGGTCGAGACGCTCCGGCTCGCGCCCGCCCTCCGCCCCCACGGGCTGCGCGGCGGGCTGCTGTCGTGGGACGGGCAGCTCGCCGACGACGCCCGCCTCGTCACCGCGCTCGCCCGGACCGCCGCCGGGCACGGCGCCCGGATCCTCACCCGCTGCCGCGCGGTCGAGCTGACCGGCGACGGCGCCCTCGTCCGGGACGAGCTCACCGGCCACGAGACCACCGTGCGGGCGCGCGCGGTGGTGAACGCGGCCGGGGTGTGGGCGGGCGGCCTGGTGGACGGGGTGCGGCTGCGCCCGTCCCGCGGCACCCACCTGGTGCTGCGGGCCGAGGCGCTGCGCGGGCTCACCGCCGCGATGCACGTCCCCATCCCCGGGGCGGGCAACCGGTTCGTGCTGGTGCTCCCGCAGGGCGACGGCCGCGTCTACGTCGGTCTCACCGACGAGCCGGCGGACGGGCCCGTCCCGGACGTGCCGGAGCCGACCGAGGGCGAGATCGGCTTCCTGCTCGACGTCCTGGACTCGGCGCTGGACGTCCCGGTGCGGCGCGCCGACGTGGCCGGCGCGTACGCCGGGCTGCGTCCCCTGCTGGACCTCGGGGGCGGGGGCGACACCGCCGACATCTCCCGCCGGCACGCCGTCCTGACGTCGCGGGACGGCGTCGTGACGATCGTCGGCGGCAAGCTGACCACCTACCGGCGCATGGCCGAGGACGCCGTGGACGCGGTCGTGCGCGCCCGCGGCCTCACCGCCGGTCCCTGCCGCACCTCGCGGCTGCCCCTCGTCGGCGCGGCTCCGCGCGCCCGTCTGGACGCGCTGGACGCGCCCGCCCGGCTCGTCCAGCGGTACGGCGCCGAGGCGCCGC
>NZ_JBEUPA010000300.1:0-2991 GCF_040492065.1 Actinomadura sp. NPDC000929
TCGACGAGATCGACAAGAGCGACATCGACCTGCCCAACGACCTGCTCACCATCTTCGAGAAGGGCGAGTACGAGCTGCCCGAGCTGACCCGGCGGTCGCCACGCCCGCCGCGGCGGAGCTGATCCGCGGCGCCGACCTGGTCGTCGCCTGGGGCTGCTCGCTGAACATGTGGACGACCCGGCACGGCGCGCTCGTCGACCGGGCCGCCGTGGTCGTGCAGGTCGACGTGGACGCGCACGCGCTCGGCGCGCACCGCCCCGTCGACCTCGGCCTGATCGGCGACGCCGCCGAGACCGCCAGGGCCGCATCGGCCGAGCTCGGCGCCCGCGGGCACCGGGCCACGGGGTACCGCACGCCCGAGGTGGCGGAGCGTCTCGCCCGCGAGGGCCGCTGGCAGGACGTCCCCTACGACGAGCATCCCGGCGAGGACGGCGCGGACGGCCCCCGCATCGACCCGCGCACGCTGACGATCGCCCTGGACGGGATGCTGCCCCGCGAGCGCACGGTCGCCGTCGACTCCGGCAACTTCATGGGCTACCCGGCGATGTTCCTGGACGTCCCCGACGAGGACGGCCTGGTGTTCACGCAGGCGTTCCAGTCGGTGGGGCTGGGCCTCGCGACCGCCATCGGCGCGGCCGTGGCGCGCCCGGACCGGCTCACCGTCGCCGCGCTCGGCGACGGCGGCGCGCTGATGTCGGTCGCGGAGCTGGAGACCGCCGTCCGGCTCGGGCTCGGCCTGCTCGTGCTCGTCTACGACGACGAGGCCTACGGCGCGGAGGTGCACCACTTCGGTCCGGGCGGGCACCCCCTCGACACCGTCACGTTCCCGCCCGCGGATCTGGCCGCGGTCGGGCGGGGGTTCGGCTGCGCGGCGGCGACCGTCCGGACACCGGGCGACCTCGCGGCGGTGGGCGCCTGGCTGGCGGGTCCCCGCGACCGGCCGATGGTCGTGGACGCCAAGATCACGCGCAGCCGCCCCTCGTGGTGGCTGGAGGAAGCGTTCCGGGGTCATTAACTCACTCTGTGTAGCCTCGCCCTCCTTGGGAACGATCACGATCACGGCCGTCGTGGCCTGGTTCACATGCCTGAGGAGGAGACATGGCGCAAGGGCCGAGGCTGCCCGAACTCGCCAGGCAGATGCTGGCGGAGTTCGCCGGCACCCTGATCCTGATCCTGTTCGGCGTCGGCGTGGTCGCCCAGGCCGTGGCGGCGAGCGGGCTCGGCGCGCCGCAGAGTCTCGGCGGCCACGACAGCATCGCCTGGGCCTGGGGGATCGGGGTCACGCTCGGCGTGTACGTCGCCGCCCGGACCAGCGGTGGGCACCTGAACCCCGCCGTGACGCTCGCGCTCGCGGTGTTCAAGGGGTTCCCCTGGCGCCGGGTCGTGCCGTTCTGGTTCGCGCAGACGCTCGGCGCCTTCGTGGCCGCGCTGATCGTCCGGTGGGACTACAGCGAGATCCTCGCCAAGTTCGACCCCGGCCACACCCTGAAGTCCCAGTTCGTGTTCTCCACCCTGCCGGGCAACGGCACGCTGCCGATCGGCACCTGGGGCGCGTTCCGCGACCAGGTGATCGGCACCGCGATCCTGCTGTTCCTCGTGCTGGCCCTCACCGACGTGCGCAACGCGCCGCCGCTGGCCAACCTGGCGCCGCTGATCATCGGTCTGGTGGTGGTGGCGATCGGCATGGCGTTCGGCTCCGACGCGGGTTACGCGATCAACCCGGCCCGCGACTTCGGGCCGCGGCTCGCCCAGTTCATCACCGGATACGACACCGCCTGGCGGGACCAGTACGGCGACCTGTACTTCTGGGTGCCGATCGGGGGCCCGCTGATCGGGGGCGTGCTCGGCGCCGGCCTGTACCTGCTGTTCGTCGGGCGCCACCTCCCCGAGGAGGAGGGCGGCCTGCCCGCGGCGCCGGAGCCGGAGTACGACGTCACCTGACGGGCCCGTTCCCTCGGGCGGAAAGGAAGAGTCCATGGCCGACTTCGTCGGGGCCCTCGACCAGGGCACGACCAGCACCCGATTCATGATCTTCGACCACGGCGGCAACGAGATCGCCCGCCACCAGCTCGAACACGAGCAGATCCTGCCCCAGGCCGGCTGGGTCGAGCACAACCCGACCGAGATCTGGGAGCGGACGCGCTCGGTCATCGAGAGCACGCTGAACAAGGCGAACCTGTCGCACGGCGACCTGGCCGCGTTCGGGATCACCAACCAGCGCGAGACGACCGTGGTGTGGAACCGGCGCACCGGCCGCCCTTACTACAACGCGATCGTCTGGCAGGACACCCGCACCGACCGCATCGCCTCCGCGCTCGAACGCGACGGCCGGGGCGAGACGATCCGGCACCGCGCCGGGCTGCCGCCCGCGACGTACTTCTCCGGCGGCAAGATCCAGTGGATCCTGGAGAACGTCGACGGGGTCCGCGAGGCCGCCGAGCAGGGCGACGCGGTCTTCGGCAACATCGACACCTGGGTGCTGTGGAACCTCACCGGCGGGACGGACGGCGGCGTGCACGTCACCGACCCCACCAACGCCAGCCGCACCATGCTCATGGACCTGGAGACCCTCTCCTGGGACGACCAGCTCCTGTCGTTCTTCGGGATCCCGCGCTCCATGCTGCCGGAGATCAAGCCGTCCTCGGCGCCCGACGCCTACGGCACGACGCGTCCGGGCGGCCCGCTCGGCGGCGAGGTGCCGCTCACCGGCATCCTGGGCGACCAGCAGGCGGCGACGGTGGGGCAGGTGTGCTTCTCTCCCGGCGAGGCCAAGAACACCTACGGCACAGGCAACTTCCTCCTGCTCAACACAGGAGAGGAACTCGTCCGGTCCAAGGCGGGGATGCTCACCACCGTCTGCTACAAGTTCGGCGACGCCGCGCCCGTCTACGCCCTTGAGGGTTCGATCGCGGTGACGGGGTCGGCGGTGCAGTGGCTGCGCGACCAGCTCGGGATCATCTCCGGCGCCGCGCAGAGCGAGTCGCTGGCCCG
>NZ_JBEUPA010000301.1:0-2967 GCF_040492065.1 Actinomadura sp. NPDC000929
CGGCGAGCGCCCCGGGCAGCTCGCGGGGCTGGCCGCGGCGGCGGCGGTGCGCGGACGCTGTGCGGGGACGTTCGCCGTTCCCGTCTCCCGCGGCGTGGTCACCCTGCCGTCGGTGGGCGTCCTCACCGCCCCGGAAGGCGCCGATACCGTGCGGATCGTCCACGACGGCCGGAAGGCGGTCGCCACCGCCGGGCGGACGAGCTCACCGATCCCCATCGACGGCGCCCCTGACGCGCCGGGCTGGCGGGGGCTGCGCACCCTCCGCGCCCGGTCCGGCGGGAGAACCGAGTTCGCGCTCCTCCTCGACGATGTGGACCCGTTCCGCTTCCCCCGCGCGTCGTCCGCCGCAGCCGAGCGCCTCTCCGAGGCGGCCGCGGCCGAGCTGGAGCGCACGCTCGGCGAGAGCTGGGACCTGCTGTCCCGCCACCACCGCTTCAGCGCGCGCGAGCTGTCCGGCACGGTGTCCACGCTCACGCCCCTGCGGACTTCCGGCGACGAGTTCCGCAGCGCCACCTCGCGGGAGCACTTCGGCTGCGTCGCGCTGTCCCTGCCGGTGGACCCGACCCAGCTCGCGGTCACGCTCGTCCACGAGGCCCAGCACGGCAAGCTGGCGGCGATCATGGACGCGGTGAGGCTGCTGCCCGGCGACGACGCCCGCCGCTACTACGCGCCCTGGCGCCCCGACCCGAGGCCGTTCTCCGGCCTGCTGCACGGCACGTACGCCTTCCTCGGCGTCGCGCGGTTCTGGCGGCGGCAGCGCTGGCTGGAGCGGGGCGAACAGGCGCTGGCGGCGCATCTGGAGTACGCGCAATGGCGGGAGGCGGTGCGGCTCGGGCTCGTCCAGCTCTGCTCGCACGACCGCCTGCCCGCGCTCACCGTGCGGTTCGTGCGGGGGATGCGGCACGTGCTGGACCAGTGGAGCGCCGAGCCGGTCCCGGGGCCGGCCGCCGCGCTGGCGGCGGAGCGGTCCGCCGCGCACCGCGCGCGCTGGATCGCCGCCAACGGGCCGCTGCCCGGCTGCCTGCGGGCGGTCCGCGACCTGCCGGATCCGGTCGCGTGAGCCCGCCCGCGCCGCGGGAGGCGCTGCCCTTCCGGGAGTTCATCCTCAAGATCCACAGCCGCTGCAACCTGGCCTGCGACTACTGCTACGTCTACGAGATGGGCGACCAGAGCTGGCGCGACCGCCCGGTCGCGATGCCGGCCGAGGTGGTCGACGCGGCCGCCCGGCGCATCGGGGACCACGTCCGCCAGCACGCGCTCCCCTCGGTCGAGGTCGTGCTGCACGGGGGCGAGCCGCTGCTGGCGGCGCCGCCCCTCATCGAGCGGGTCGTCGGTTCCGTGCGCGCCGAGGGCGTGGCCGCGTCGTTCTTCGTGCAGACGAACGGCACCCGCCTGACCGGGGCCCGCCTCGCCCAGCTCGACCGGCTCGGCGTCCGGATCGGCGTGAGCATGGACGGCGACGCCTCCGCGCAGGACCGGCACCGCCGCCTGCCGGACGGCCGGGGAAGCCACGCCGCGGTGGCGGCCGCGCTCGACGCCCTGTCCACCGGCCCGTACCGGCACCTGTTCTCGGGCATCCTCTGCACGATCGATCTCCGCAACGACCCGGTCGCGACCTACGAGGCGCTGCTGCGCCACCGTCCGCCCCGCGTGGACTTCCTCCTCCCCCACGGGAACTGGTCGGCGCCTCCCCCGGGACGCGCCGAGGGGTCGCCCGCCACCCCGTACGCCGACTGGCTCATCGAGATCTTCGACCGCTGGTACGGCGCGGCGGAGCCGCCGGCGGACGTCCGGACGTTCAGCGACCTGCTCACGCTGCTGCTCGGCGGGAGCGTCGGCAACGAGGGGCTCGGGCTCGCGCCCGTGCGGTACGCCGTCATCGAGACCGACGGCGCGATCGAGCACTCCGACCTGCTCAAGCCCATGACCGCCGCCTCCGCCGGCACCGGCCTGAACGTCCTGCGCGACTCCCTGGACGCGGCGCGCGCCCTCCCGGCCGCGGTCGAGCGGCAGCTCGGCGCGGCGGGCCTGTGCGAGCGGTGCCGGGCGTGCCCGCTCGTCGCCGTGTGCGGAGCGGGTCTCCAGGCTCATCGCTACCGGCACGGGACGGGCTTCGACAACCCCACGGTCTACTGCCCGGACATGATCCGTCTCATCGAGCACGTGCGCGGCCGGGTCGCCGCGGACCTGGCGGCCGCGACCCGGCCCGCCGGGCGCGGTCCCGCGGCCTGAGGGAGCCTCCGCCGCCCGGCGGGCCCGGCCTCGCCCGTTCACCGAACTTAGTTCGGCATTGACCCACTCTTTGGCCCTATAGCCGTTTTGGGTAACGCTGCGTGAGCATCATCCGCAGGTCAGCCGACGCATGGCATGGGGGGCATCGTGAGTCAGGACGACAGGCGAGGAGCCGAGCAGGCCGCGGTCGGAGCGAGGCGCAAGCGGGGCGCCGACGGGGGGTCGAGCGAACTGATCACGTCTGGCGGCAGCACCCGGATCGCCGACGACGTCGTGGCGAAGATCGCCACGATGGCCGCCCGGCAGGTCGGCGGCGTGCACGAGATGGGCGCGGGCATGTCCCGGACGATCGGGTCGGTCCGGGAGCGCATCCCGGGCGTCACGTCCGACAGCACGCAGGGCGTGGCCGTCCAGGTCGGCGAGCGCCAGGCTGCCGTCGACATCGATCTCGTCGTGGAGTACGGCCTGTCCATCCCGGACCTGGCCGCCGCCGTGCGCACCAACGTCGCCAACGAGATCGAGCACATGTGCGGCCTGGAGGTCGTCGAGGTGAACATCACCGTGGACGACGTCCACGTGGCCGACGAGGAGCCTCCGGAGCCGCGGCGCGAGGAGTCCCGGGTCCGATGATCTCCTGGACGGACGTGGCGGGCGCGTCCCGCCGGCCCGGACCCGCCCCCGCCGGCCGGCCGGGTCCGGCGGGCGGCACGGGGCCGGGCGAGCCCGCGTTCGCCG
>NZ_JBEUPA010000302.1:0-2944 GCF_040492065.1 Actinomadura sp. NPDC000929
CCGGACGCGCCCGCCCCGCCCGAGCCCGCCGCGCCCGTGCCGGGGGCGCCGGCGGTGGAGCTGCGCGGCGTGACCTTCGCCTACGGGGCCGGCGCGCGGCCGGTGATCAAGAACCTGGACCTGGTCGTCCCGCACGGCGACCACCTGGCCGTGGTGGGGCCGAGCGGGATCGGCAAGTCGACGCTCGCGGCGCTGATCGCGGGGCTGGCCGCGCCCGGCGCTGGCGAGGTGCTGGTGGACGGGCGGCCGGCGGGCGATCCGGGCCGCCGGGTGCTCGTCCCGCAGGAGGCGTACGTGTTCGGCGGCACCCTGCTCGACAACCTCGTCTACTACGCGCCGGACGCCGGTCCGGAGGAGGCGGGCCGCGCCGTGGACGCGCTGGGGCTGGCGCCGCTCGTCCGCGACCTCGGCGGGTACGGGGCGCGGCTGGAGCCCGGCGCGCTGACCGAGGCGCAGCGGCAGTGCGTGGCGCTGTGCCGGGCCTACCTCGCGCCGCAGCGCCTGGTCATCCTGGACGAGGCCGCGTACCGGCTCGACCCGGCCGCCGAGGCGCGGGTGGAGGAGGCGTTCGCGCGCCGGCCCGGCACGCTCGTCGTCATCGCGCACCGGATCAGCTCGGCGATGCGCGCCCGCCGCGTCCTGGTGCTGGACGGGACCCGCGCCCACCTCGGGCGGCACGCGGACCTGCCCGCGGTGTGCCCGCTGTACCGGGACCTGACCGGGCGCTGGGAGGACGGCTCACAGCCACCCGGCGTCCTCGGCGATCCGGATGGCCTGGACCCGGTTCTCCGCGCCGATCTTGCGGTTGATGCGGGAGAGGTGGTTGCGGACGGTGCCGATCGTCAGGACGAGGTCCTCGGCGATCTGCGCCGCGGACGCGCCCCGTGACGCCAGGGTGAGGACCTCCATCTCCCGTTCGGTGAGCGGGCTCTGGGCCGAGCCCAGTTCGGTGAAGGCCATGTCGGGGTCGATGACGCGCGCGCCCTCGGCCGCCCGCCTGATCGCGTCCACGAGCTCGCCCGGCGAGGTGTCCTTCAGCACGAGCCCGGAGGCCCGCGCGGCCACCGCGCGCCGCAGGTCGCCGGTCCGGCAGCGGCCCGCCATCAGAACGGTGCGGCACTCCGGGACGGCCTCGCGTAACGCCCGGGCGGCCGTGAAACCGTCCAGGCCCGGCAGCCCGACGTCGATCAGCGCGACGTCGGGCCGGCGTCTGCGCGCCGTGCGGAGGACCTGATCGCCCGAGCCCAGCGCCGCCACCACGTCGAGATCCGTCACCCGGTCGAACAGCGCGACCAGCCCGCCGCGCAGGAGCGGCGCCCCCTCGGCGAGCAGAATCCGAATCATTCTCGTCTCCAACACGGCCGCCCGCGGCCTCAGAAAGGACAAACACCGAACGCGTCTCAGAGGGAAGTCAGGGCGGCTGCCGAGAGGCATTGCCGGGGATTCGGTCAGCGCGAAATCGAACTTTCATTAGGTCACCTTCGACAGGCCGCACGACTACTGAACTCTTACCGGACGGAGCCAACACTATTCACCGCGTCAATGTAAAGACACCGTGGAAACCAGGAATCCAGCGATGGGTATTCCGCCAATTAGCGTTCGTACACCTGATGGGCCGGAACCGGTTCAGGCGAGGAAATCGAACTCCGCTCCGGCGCCCGCGTCGCGCGCCGCGGTGTAGGCCGTCCAGCTCAGCGCGAGGTCCTGCCAGGGCAGCCCGACGGGCGCGTACACCGTGACCTCGCCGTCCTTCACCCGCCCGGGCACCTGGCCGCGCATCAGGTCGCGCAGCGTCCCGGCGGCGTGCTCGACGTCCAGGCCCGCGCCGGCCAGCACGCCCATCTCGACGGCCAGGGGGACGTCGTCGACGACGACGCGGGCGCCCTCCAGCAGGTCGGCCCCCAGTTCGGCCTTGCCCGGCTGGTCCGCGCCGAGCGAGGTGAGGTGCGTCCCGGGGGCCACGTCGGCGGCGTGCAGGAGGGGGCGGCGCGCCCAGGTCGCCAGGACCACGATCCCGGCGTCCCGGACGGCGGCGCGCGGGTCCGGCGCCACGGTCGCGGGCGCGTCCAGCCGGGCGCCGTGCCGCGCGGCGAAGTCGGCGGCGCGGCCGGAGTCCAGGTCGAACACCGTGAGGTCGCGCACCTCCCGCAGCTCGCCCAGGCCCCGCATGACCAGTTCGGCCTGCGCGCCCGCCCCGATCACCGCGACCGAGCCGGCCGCGGGGCGCGCCAGCGCGTGGGTGCCGAGGGCGGCGGCCAGGCCGGTGCGCCAGGCGGTCACGGTCGCCGAGTCCAGGAGGGCCAGCAGCTCGCCCGTCCCGAGGTCGTGCAGGCAGACGACGCCGCGCAGCGCCGGGCGGCTGCCGGGGAACTTCGCGTTGGCCTTCACCGTGTACGCGGGGATCCCCTCGACCACGCCCGGCATCAGCGCCGTCGCGGTGCCCTGTCCGGGCAGCTCGACGATCACGCGGCGGGCGGCGGCGCCGCCGTCCCCGGCCGTGAAGCCGCGGCGCAGGGCGTCCAGGCAGGGGGCGGGGTCGAGCAGCGACTCAAGGATGGAACGGGCCAAGAGGAGCGTCACCGGGCCATCCTCCCGTCCCCCGGAGCCGGCGTCACCCCCTGGGGGGCACCGCGATTGGACCTCTCGTCCCGGTCCGAAACCCGCCAAACGGGCAGTCCTCCCCGAGATTCGGCCACGGAACCCGCACCCATTGTGACAATCCGTAGATGGTCAGTTGGTCACTTTCTCGCCTTACACGGGCGTTCACGGATCTTCGAGCATGACCCGTGACCTCCGGCGCGCCATTCGGGCGCGCCCAATCCCCCCTGGAGGCAGAGTGAAGATCCGTCCCTCCCGCGTCCGCGGAGCCGCCGCCGCCGTTGCGGCGGCCGGGCTCGCGGCGACCGCGCTGGCCGCCGCCCCCGCCGCGAACGCCACCCTCGAC
>NZ_JBEUPA010000303.1:0-2910 GCF_040492065.1 Actinomadura sp. NPDC000929
CGGGACGGCACCGCGCTCTCCCCGGGTCAGGAGACGAACACCGCGAGGGACTTGGCGACGGGGCTGGCCTGGCCCGGGCGGACGCCGCGGCCCCGGGGGGCGGCGCCTCGCGGGATCAGGTCGCCTCGTTGTCGAAGGGCGGCTTCTCGCTCGGGTCGAGGCTCGCGGTCGCCGTCGCGTACGAGGGCTCGTCGTCGAAGACGCCCGTGTCGTTCTTCAGGTACGTGTCGTCGTCCTCGAACAGGTGCTTGCGGACGAACGTCTTCGGGTTGAGGTCGTTGAGGTCGAAGTCCTTGAACTCGGGGCCGAGGCCCTCCTGAAGGTCGGCCTTGGCGCTGTTGGCCATCTCGCGGAACTGCCGCAGCATCCGGCCGGCCTGCCCGGCGACCTGCGGCAGCTTGTCGCCGAAGATGACCAGGGCGAGGACGACGAGCACCGCCATCTCACCGAGTCCGACGTCGAACAACCCGTCCTCCACACACACGGCAGGCCGCGGCGCGACCGCCTGCACACGACCCGAAGGGGACCGGCCCAGAGACGGGCCGGTCCCCCCAGCGTATCCCCAGCCCGGATGAACCGGACTTGAACATCGGTGCCCTAGTCGGAGGCCAGGGTCACCTGCGCGGTGGCCTCCTTGCCGCCCCGCTGGTAGGTGAGGGTGACGCGGTCGCCCGGCGCCCGGCTGCGGATCTGCGCGATCAGGTCGGTGGCGTCCTCGATCGGCTTGTCGTCGACCTTGGTGATCACGTCGCCGGGCTTGAGGCCCGCCTTGTCCGCCGGGCCGCCCTTGGTCACCGGGTCCTGCCCGTTGACCGGCTGCTGCATGATCCGGGCGCCGCCCTCCTGGTAGCGGGGGTCGGGCAGCACGCCGAGCTTGGCCTGCTTGACGACGCCCGTCCGGATGATCTCCTCGGCGATCCGCTTGCCCTGGTTGATCGGGATCGCGAAGCCGAGGCCGATGCTGCCGCTCTGCTGCTCGCCGCCGAGGGACTGGCCGCCGAGCGTCGCGATCGCGGTGTTGATGCCGATCACGCGGCCCTTCGCGTCCACCAGCGGCCCGCCCGAGTTGCCCGGGTTGATCGCGGCGTCGGTCTGGATGGCGTTCAGGTAGGACGCGTCGCCGCCGCCCCCCTCGCCCCGCGTGGGCACGGCCCGGTTCAGCGAGCTGACGATGCCGGTGGTGACCGAGCCCTGCAGGCCGAGCGGCGAGCCGATCGCGATCACCGGGTCGCCGACGGCGATGGCGCTGGAGTCGCCGACCGGCAGCGGGGGCAGCGAGTGCTGGCCCTCGGGCTTGAGCACCGCGACGTCCGAGCTCGGGTCGGCGCCCTTGATCGTGGCGGGCAGCGTCTTCTTGTCGTTGAAGACGATCTGGATCTGGCCGCCCCCGCCGCCTCCGCCGGAGGCGACGTGGTTGTTGGTGATGACGTAGCCGCCGTTGACGATGAAGCCGGTGCCGCCGATCTCTCCCTGCGACGACTGCACGCGGATCATCACGACGCTCGGCAGCACCCGCTGCGCGACGCCCGCGACCGAGTCCGGCGGACGGTTCTGCACCTTGGTGTCGTTGCTGTCGCTGCCGCCGAGGCTCACCGAGCCGGGGTCGTCGGACCCGCCGGTGGCGATCACGCCGATCCCGGCGCCGACGGCCCCGGCCACCAGCGCGACGATCAGCGCGACGACGGCGAGGAGCCCGAGGCCCGGCCCGCCGCGCGACGACGACGGGGGCGCGGGGACGGGAGCCCAGTTGGGCCCGGTGCCGCCGGGCGGCATCCCGTACCCCGCCATCGGGCGGGGGCCCGGGCCGCCGGGCGGCGGCGGGCCGGGCGGCGCGGGCGGCGGGCCCATCGGCGGGCGGCCGGGGGCGGGCGGCGGCGGGCCCTGGTGGGACTGCTGCGGCCAGCCCCCGTACGGGCCGCCCTGCGCGGCCCTCGGGTCCTGGTTGTGCGGCACGAACCCGGGCCGCATCCGGTCGTCGGGCGCCTCCACGGGGGGCTTGTCGAGCGCGACGGGCGGCGGGGGCTGCGGCATGTCGCGCGGAGGGGCGTCCTGCAGCGGCACCTCCTGCGGCATGTCCGCGGCGGCCCCGGAGAGCACGTCCTCGCTGGTGTCGGGCGGGCCGCCGAGCGAGTCGGGGGGCGCGAACCCCCCGGCCACCAGACGGTCGCCCTCCTCGCCGGAGTCGCGCCCGTCGCCGCTCGCGGCGGCCTCGCCGCGGGCGGGTGCGGGCTCGGGGTCGTCGGCCTCGGGCTCGTCCGCCGGCTGCTCCCCGGGGATCCCCTGGTCGGTCACCGTCTCGGGAGGAGCCGCCGCCTCCTGCCGCTCAGGCTCCTGCCCGGGGGCGACGTCGTCGCCCTCCGACGGCGCCCTCACCGGGCCGCGGTTGTCTTCCGTCATCCCCATCTCTCCTACCGAGCATGGTCCTCGTTATCGGTGCACATGCTGCCCCGCGGGGCATGTGGCGAGCATAAGACTCGCCGCCAATACCCATAACTCGGGTCAATCGAACGGATTCACCGCCGATGCCAGGCGCCGGGCGCCGCGGGAGAGGCGCGTCCGGAACGGCACGGAGCCGCGCGGCATGTTCAGCGCCACCGCCGTGGCCGTGCTCTGCGGAGCGTCCGTCACGACGGTGTAGACGTAGCCGTTCCCGCCGGACACCGCCCAGCGCCTCAGGGACTCGCGGCGGTACACCGTCCGGCCCCGGCGGACGGTCCGCTGCCACCCGGCCATGCCGCGCTCGTCGAGGGCGCCGCGCTGCACGAACACCGACACGGCGGCGAGGCCGTCGGAGTAGCTGAGGTGCAGGGCGCCGCCGCCGCGCTCGCGGCGGGCCTCGTAGAGGGCGAGCCGTCCCGGCAGCTCCTTCGGGACGGGCCAGCCGCGCCCGCGCAGCCCGGCGAGGCCGGC
>NZ_JBEUPA010000304.1:0-2651 GCF_040492065.1 Actinomadura sp. NPDC000929
CGCCCTGTCGCTGTCCCCCCCCGCCCCTCTCACGCGTTTTGCCCTCTGTTTTTTTAGGTGGCTCGGGCGCGGCTGGGGTCGCGCCGGCGGCGACGTTCTATCTCCGCGCGGCCCCCTCGACCGTCATGCCTGCCCGCGGCCGGGGCGCGGGTCAGGGCGGGGGCCAGGTGATGAGCGTGTGCCCCCAGGTCAGTCCCGCGCCGAACCCGGCGAGCAGCACCAGGTCGCCGGGGCCGATCCGGTGCGTCCGCACGGCGCGGTCGAGGGCGAAGGGGATGCTGGCGGCGCCGATGTTGCCGACCTCGTCCCCGACGATCGCCAGCTGCGCCGGGTCCAGCCCGGCGTCGGGGGCCAGCGCGGCGACCAGTCGCGGGTTGGGCTGGTGCGGGATGACCAGGGCCAGGTCGGCGGGCTTGACCCCGGCGGCCTCGGTCGCCTCGGCCACCAGCCGCGGGAAGATCGCGGTGATGAAGTCGCGGACGGCGCGGCCGTCCATGTGGATGGTGTGGCCGAGCGCGGCGAGGGTCTCGGCGGTGGCGGGCAGGCGGCTGCCGCCCGCGGGGATGAGCACGTCGTCCGCGCCCGAGCCGTCCGATCCGAGGGTGATGGGGCCGATGCCGTGCCCGGCCGGGGCGGGCCCGACGACCACGGCGGCGGCGCCGTCGCCGAACAGCGCGGCGGTGGCGCGGTCGCCGGGGTTGAGGAACCGCGAGTACACCTCGACGCCGACGACCAGGGCGTAGGGGGGCGCGCCGCGCTGGGTGGCCAGCCAGCCGATCGCGGTCTGAAGCCCGAACACGAACCCGGTGCAGGCGGCGGAGATGTCGAACGCGGCGGCGCGGCGGGCGCCCAGCATCGTCTGCACGCGGCAGGCGGTGGACGGGGCGATCACGTCGGGCGTGGAGGTGCCGAGCACGATCAGGCCGAGGTCGGCGGCGTCCAGCCCGGCGGCCTCCAGCGCCCGGCGGGCGGCGGCCGCGGCGAGGTCGGAGGCGGCCTCGCCTGGGGCGACGACGTGCCGCCGCCTGATCCCGGTGCGGCGCTCGATCCAGTCCGGTTCCAGGCCGAGCGAGCGGGACAGGTCGGCGCTGTGAGCGACGTCGCGGGGCAGGTGGGCGCCGGTTCCGCGGATGGCCCACCCCCGCCCGCCGTCCCGCGCCGCTCCGCTGTGGTCCGCCCGGTCCGGCCGGTGCGCGTCGGGCACGGTCATGCGGGGCCTCTTCCCATCACCGGACTGGCGGTTGTCAGTCCCATCCCATAAGTGAATAATCCCATTTCAGGGTTTTGGTCCATAACTGAGAGCTAAGCGGCCGTTGGCTAAAAGGAAAAGGCAGCCTTCCTTCCAGGTAAGGAGACCCCGCGTGCCCGCACCCCGATTCCGCCCGGCCGAACTGCTCGAACCCGACGACGTCTGCGCCTTCCTGTTCCCCGGCACCGGCTCCGCCGGGGTCCCCGACCTGCCCGCCCTCGCCCGCACCGGCGCCGGCGCCGCCCGAGCCGTCGCCGACGTCCTGGACGCCGTCCAGGAGGGCCTTCCCCCCAAGGGCTGGCCGCTCCTGCGCAAGATCCTCATGGACGATCCCGGCGGCTACCGGGAGGCCGCCCGCACCCCCGGCGTCGCCCAGCTCGCCGGCTACGCCGCGTCCGTGGCCGTCGACCGCGCCCTGCGCGCCCACGGCGTCCACCCCCGCTTCGCGGTCGGGCAGAGCTTCGGAGAGATCGCCGCGCTGGTGTGCGCGGGCGCGTTCTCCATCGCCGACGGCGCCCGCATGGGCGTGGCCGCCGTCGGCGTCCTGGCCCGGCACGGCGGGGGCGGCGGCATGGGGCTCCTGGAGGCCGGGGAGGACCGCACCCGCGCCTGCATCGACGCCGCCGGCGCGCCGGAGGTGGTCGTCGCGTGCCTGAACGCCCCGCAGGTCACGGTCGTGTCGGGACCCGACGGGCCCCTGGACACCGTCCTGGACACCGCGCGCGGCCAGGGCGTGAACGCCGTGCGGCTCGCGGTGCCCTACCTGTCCCACCACCCCGCGATGGCCGGCGCCGACGAGGAGTGGTACGCGATGATCCGCGGCTTCCCGCAGCGGCCCCTGGAGCTGACGGTACACTCGCCGGTCCGCGGCCGCGCCTACCGCGACGACGACGACCTGCACCGCGCCATGGCCGACTGCATCGTCAAACCCGTCCGGCTGCCGGACTCCCTGCGCGCCGTCCACGCGGCGGGCGCGACGGTCTTCACCGAGGCCGGCGCGGGCAACGCGCTGTGCCAGTGCGCGCGGCTGACCCTGCCGGACGCGCGGACGATGGCGCCGCTGCGCGACCGCCCCCGCCACGGCCTGACCGGCAAGGCCGCCCCCGGCGTCACCCCCTCCGGCGAGCGAAAGGACCCCTCGTGACCTCCGACGCCGACGCCCTGCGGCAGTTCGTGCACGGCTCCTCCCTCGACGCCAAGACGCGCGCGCGGCTGGAGGAGGCCGTCCCCGAGGAGTTCTTCACCGTCCCCGGCGGGCTCACCGCGCCCGACCGGCACGCGCTCACCTACGAGCGGCTGCGCCGCGCCGGGCTGGCCGCGCCGCCCGCCGGCGAGCTGCTGGCCGACCCGCCGGCCCTGTGCGCGCTGCTGGAGCGCGCCGCGATCGCCGACCCTCCGCTGT
>NZ_JBEUPA010000305.1:0-2650 GCF_040492065.1 Actinomadura sp. NPDC000929
GGGGGCGGGTATTGGCGTTACACAAACCCGCGGGCCCTTAACCACACAACCTAAACCCCCCACCTCCTCCGCGCCTCCCCCTACCCGGGCGGGGGGGGGGGGCGGCGCCCCCCCCCGCCCCCGGCCATCCAGCAGGGAGGACGACCGTGGAGCAGCAGACGGGCGAGTGGGTGCGGGCCGCCGCGCTCGCCGAGGTGCGCCGGCGCCGGCGCCTCGCCGTGACCGTCGGGGGACGGCGGATCGCGCTCTTCCTGGTCGGCGGCGACGTCTACGCGCTGGACGACGTGTGCGTCCACAAGCAGCGGTCGCTGTCCAAGGGAGCCGTCCTGAACGGACGGGTGATCTGCCCCGGGCACCAGTGGGTGTTCGACCCGGAGACCGGCGAGATCGAGGGCCGGGACGAATGCCAGCCGAGCCATGCCGTGCGCGTCGACGGCGACGACGTCTACGTCGACCCGCGGCCCCGGATCCTGTCGGAGGAGCACCCCTCATGAGAGACGTCCTGGTGGCGGGGGCGGGGCAGACGGCCGCGGTCGCCGCCCGCACGCTGCGCCGCCGCGGCTTCGACGGCCGCGTCACCCTCGTCGGCGCCGAGCACGAGGCGCCCTACCAGCGCCCGCCGCTGTCGAAGGAGTACCTGGCGGGGGAGCAGGACCGCGACGAGCTGTGCCTGCTCACCCCCGAATGGTGCGAGGCCAACGACGTGGAGCTGCGGCTAGGCGTCGCGGCCGCCGCGATCCGCCCCGCCGAGCGGGCCCTGGAACTGGCGGACGGCACCGTGCTGCGGGGCGACGCCCTGCTCGTCGCGACCGGCGGGCGCCCCCGGCGGCTGCCCGGCGTCGAGGGCGAGCGCGTCCGCCACCTGCGCACCGTCGCCGACGCCGACCGGCTCCGCGGCGAGCTGCGGCCGGGCGCGCGGGTCGTGGTGGTCGGCGCCGGGTTCATCGGCTGCGAGGTCGCCTCCACCGCGCTCGACCGCGGCGCGCACGTCACGGTCGTCGAGCGGGCAGGGCGCCCGCTCGGGCACGTCGTCGGCGAGCCCATGGGCGACGTGATGGCCGCGATGCTCCGCACGAACGGCGTCGACCTGCGCACCGGCGAGAAGGTCGAGCGGTACGAGGAGACCGCGTCCGGCGCCGTCGTCACCACCAGCGGCGGGACGGCCCTGGAGGCGGACGTGGTGGTCGTCGGCGCCGGGATGGTCCCGAACGTCGAGCCCGTCACCGGCGCCGGGATCGAGACCCCCGGCGGCATCGCGGTCGACGCGTACTGCCGCACCGGCGTGGACGGCGTCTACGCCGCGGGCGACGTGGCCTGCCAGTGGCAGCCGCTCCTCGGACGGCACGTCCGCGCCGAGCACTTCGACAACGCCAACGCGCAGGGCATGGCGGCGGCCAAGAACATCCTCGGCGGCGCGTCGGCGCACACGGCGCCGCCCTGGTTCTGGTCCGACCAGTTCGGCCACGCCGTCCAGCACGCGGGGCACGGCGAGGGCACGGACCGGCTCGTCGTCCGGGGCCGCGTCGAGGACTTCGACTTCATCGCGTTCTACCTCGCGGACGGCGTGCTGCGCGCCGCGTTCACCGTGGACCGCGGCGGCGACCTCGCGATCGCCCGGCAGCTCATCGCCCGCGGGGCCGTCCTGGACCCCGGCGCCCTGCGCGACGAGGACGCCGACCTCACCGACCTGCTCGACACACTCAGCTAGGGAGCGACCGATGGAATACCAGCGCGTGGCCCGCTCGGGGCAGGTGCCCGAGGGCGTCGTCCGCCGCTTCTTCGTGGGCGAGGCGGAGGTCGCCGTCGCCCGCTGGGACGGCGAGGTGCACGCCATGTCGAACTACTGCACCCACCTGGACTGCCTCCTGTCGTCCGGGCGGGTGACCGAGGACGGGCTGCTGTGCTCGTGCCACGGCAGCGTCTTCGACTTCGGGTCCGGCGAGCCGATCACCCCGCCCGCGACCAGGCCGATCACGGTGTACCCGGTGAAGGAGGAGGACGGGGAGATCCTCGTGCACGTCCCCCCGGAGGACGCCGCCAACGGCGGGCCCCGACGGCGGCGGCCCGTTGGCCGAGCCTGACCCGGCGGACGGGCGCGGCACGGGGCGCGGGCCGTGGCCGGCGCTCGTCCCGCTGCTGCTCGGCACGTTCACCGGCACCGTCGCCAACACGATCGTCAACGTCCCGCTCACGCTGATCCTGCGCGACCTGGACGCCTCGATCTCCGCCGGCACCCTGGTCGTCGTCGGGTTCACGCTCCCGTTCGCCGTGCTGCTGCCGCTGTCGGGGTGGCTCGGCGACCGCTGCGGCCCCCGCCGGGTGTTCCTCGCCGCGATGCTGCTGCTCGGGATCGGCTCGGCGGGCGCCGGGCTCGCCGGCGACCTGGCCTCCCTGGTCGCGATGCGCGCGGTGCAGGGCGTCGCGACCGCCGCGATGCTGCCCGCGGTCATGGCGCTGATCGCCTCGCTGTTCGGCGGCGGGCGGCGCGGCCGCGCCCTCGGGCTGTGGGCGGCCGCCAACGGCGTCGGGCAGGCCGCCCGGGCCCCGCGCGGCGGGCGCCGGGCCCCCGGGTTCGGCTGGGACGCCGGGTTCTGGCCGGGCGTGCCGCGGTGCGCCCCCGCCCCGGCGCTGGCCCGCCGGTTGGTCCCGG
>NZ_JBEUPA010000306.1:0-2578 GCF_040492065.1 Actinomadura sp. NPDC000929
CGGGCGGCGCCGCCGCGCGCGGCGCGGTGCCGGGCGTGGACCTCGGCGAGGAGCTCCGCGACGCGCGCCGGGTCGTGGTCGGCGCGGCGGTCGTGGTGGGCGGCGAGCTGCCCGGCCAGGTCGCCGAGCGCGGCGGCGGGCCAGTGCTGGCCGGACGCCGCCAGGTCGGCGGCGGTGCGTTCCAGCGCGGTCGCGAGGACGGGCCCGGTGTGCGCCGCGCCCTCCAGCAGGACCTGGTCGGCGAGGTCGAGCGCGGCGTCGAGGCCGTCGCCGCCGGCCCCGGCCGAGCCGCCGACCTCCAGCCGGATCTCCTCGCCCGCCAGGCCGCGCTCGTCGGCGGCGCGGAACGCCCAGACGGCCAGCACCGTGACCTCGCCGCGCACCGCCGCCACCGCGTCGGTGTGGACGTAGCCGAGCTCCCCCGGCACCAGGAACCGGACCGTGCAGGTCTGGAGCTCCACCTGCGCCACCGGCTCCCGCGCGGTGGGGCGGCGGATCTTCGCCGAGTACCCGGTGCGGAGGGCGCGGCGCGCGGCGGTGAGGGCGCGCCGCCCGAGGACGCGGGCGAGCGCGTCGTCGTCGAAGGCCCCCGGCGACCAGCCGGGCCCCGGCTCCTGAGCCTCGGGCGCCTCGGGCGCCTCCGGTGCGGCGGCGGTCCGCTGGTAGGCCAGGACGAGGCAGATCCGGTGGCGGCACGTGCCGGTCGCCGCGCACGAGCACCGCGCGGCCTCCAGCCCCGCCCCGGCGGGCAGGGACGCCGTGGTGCCGTCGGGGAAGGCGCCGTCGACCCCGCCGTCCGGGGAGACGGTGATCTCGGGGCCGGCGCCGGCGTCCAGATCCTTGGCGGCGCGCTTGACCAGGCCGCGGTTGGCGAGGGCGGCGAGCGCGTCCGGGGTCAGCGCGAGCAGGTCGGCGCGGGTCACCGGCCGATCCGTTCCGCGACGAACTCGGCGAGCTGCCCCGGCGTCATCGCGCCGCCGTGGGCGCCCTCGCCGGCGAGGCGCTGCGCCGTCCTCCGGTCGTAGGAGGGGTTGGCCGCCTCGTCGAGCGCCGCCAGCCCGAGCACGTGCGTGCCCTGCTGGACGAGCCGCCGCACCTCCTCGACGAGCCGGTGCTCGCTCCCGCCCTCGTAGAAGTCGGTGATGACCGCGACGATCGCGCGGCGGGGGTTCTCCACCAGGCCGGCCCCGTAGGCCACGGCCCGGCCGATGTCGGTCCCGCCGCCCAGCTGCACCTTCATCAGCAGCTCGGCCGGGTCCGTCACGTCGGAGCTGAGGTCGACGACGGAGGTGTCGAACGCGACGAGGTGCGTCTTGAGGCCGGGCAGCCCCCACAGGCACGCGGCGGTGACGGCGGCGTGCACCACGGACCCGACCATGGACCCCGACTGGTCGACGAGCAGGATCATCTGCCACTGCTCGACGTGCCGCCTGGTCCGGGACACGAACCTCGGGTTCTCGATGTAGAGGCGGCGCTCGTCCGGGCGGTAGTGGGCGAGGTTGGCTCGGACGGTGCCGTGGAAGTCGAAGTTGCGGGAGTTCTTCACGCGGCTGGGCCGCCGCGAGCGGGTGCCGTGGAACGCCTGCCGGACCTCGGTGGCCAGCCGCTCCATCAGCTGCCGGACGACGGCCTCCACGATCCGGCGGGCCAGCGCGAGGACCTCGGGGTTCATCAGGTGCTTGGTCCGCAGGACGGCGCGCAGCAGCGCCTCGTCCGGCTCGATGCGCTCCAGGACGGCCGGGTCGGTGACGATCTCGTGGATCTCGTACCGCTCGACGGCGTCGCGTTCGAGCCGCTCGATCGTCTCCTTGGGGAACAGCCGGTGCACGGCGTCGAGCCAGTCGACGGTGGTGAGCTGGGACGGCCCGGTCCCGCCGGTGCGGTCGTCGGACCGGCCGGCCGCGGCGTCGCCGTCCCCGCCGGAGCCGCGCCGCACGCCGCGCCTGGCGAGCTCGGGGTCGCGCCCGTACAGCCAGCCGAGCGCCGCGTCCCGTTCGGCGGCCCCGCCGTCCAGCGCGCCCGTGCACGGCTCGGCGGGCGCGCCGAGGACGAGCCGCCAGCGTTCCAGGTCAGGCGGGATCACGATGTCCCCTCCCCGCTCTCGGTCGAAGGCCGGCTTCCCGCGTCCGCCGCGAGGCCCGCCGCCGCGAGGGCCTTGTCCACGCGGGCGTCCAGCGCGAGGGCCTCGGCGGTGAGCAGCGGCGCTTCCGGCGCGCGCAGCAGCGCGCGGGCGGAGCCGCGAAGGTCGCGCCGGTCCAGCAGCCCCTGGGCGATGGCGGCGCGCTCGCGGGGCGGGAAGAACTCGAACGCCTGCCGCAGCGCGGGCAGCGCGATGAGGAAGTCCTCCTCGCTCAGCCCGCCGACCAGCTCGTCCAGGACGCCGAGAAGGGCGGCGCCCGGGTCGAGCACCTCCTGCCTGGCCAGCGCGAACAGCCCGGCGAGCCAGTCGCCGAACGTCGCCGGCACCGCCGCTCCGCGCATCGCCCGGGCCGGGTCGGAGGCGTCGCCGAGGACGCGGGCGAGCCCGAACGCGGCGCCGCGCAGGTCGGGCGGGGCGCCGGATCCGGCGGCGACGCGG
>NZ_JBEUPA010000307.1:0-2533 GCF_040492065.1 Actinomadura sp. NPDC000929
GGCGCGCGCGGCGGCCCCTTGTCGGGCGCGCCCCCGCCACCCCGCCGGCGCCGGCCCCCCCCCACCGCGCGGACGCGTCCGCTCAGCGCTTCAGCAGGCGCAGCACCCGGCGGGACTCGGCGCGGCGGTCCCAGGCGACGGCGGCGAACACGACCGCGAACGCCACGGGCAGCAGCGCCCACGCCGGCTCCAGCACCAGCAGCTGGGTGAGGGCGGCGCCGCCCATCAGGCCGATCAGCCCGGCCGCGGCGAGCCCCGCCAGCCGCGGGACGACCAGCCCGATCGCGCCTGCGGCCTCCACGGTCCCGGTCAGGTACCGCAGCCACTGGCCCCAGCCGATCTCCTCGAAGGTCCTGACGGCGTCGGCCTGGCCGGCGAACTTCGGCAGCGCCGAGGCGAAGAACAGGAACGCGGCGAGCAGGATCTGCGCGCCCCACAGCACCTTGCGCAGCGTGCGGCGCTCCCCGGTCGTGCGGGTGGTGGTGACGCGGGCGGCGGTGTGGGCGGCGGTGTGGGTCTGGGCGCTCATGGCGGCGGTCCTTCCGTGCTGTGTCTCATCGGCCTTTCACTGACGCGTCGCACGGCCGGCCGCCGGATCGACATCCCGCCCCGGATTTCTTCGAAGAATTTTCTGCGGCGGTGTCAGCGCAGGTGAGAGGTGGTGGACGTCACCGCGGTGGAGGCGTCAGGCGTCGCGCGGGTAGCGGGCGCGCACCGCGTCGACGCACCGGTCCCGCGACACTGGTCCCGCGAACCGCAGCCGGTCGTAGGCGGTGAACGGAGGCTCCAGCGCGTCGAGCTCGTCGACCAGGGCGTGCAGCCGCCGCGTCCACGCCGGCGTCCCGGCGTCCGGCTCCGCCGGCGCCGCCCCGATCGCGCTGACCAGGGCGTCCTTGTACTGGATGTTCTGCGGCGTCACCGAGCGCAGGCACACGTACTGCCCGTCGAGGTAGGCGGCCCATTCCGCCTCGGCGGTGCCCGGGTCGTCCCAGTGCGAGAGGAACCAGCCCCTCAGCGCGTCGATGCCTCCCGCCTGCCCGGCGAGGTCGAACAGGTCCGGTGGCACCATCTGCGCGCCGTCGGAGCGCAGGTAGCCGGGCAGGGGCAGCCTGCCCGCCAGCATCAGCCGCCGCACCTCGTCGGCGTCGCGGCCGGTGTCGCGGCACAGGTCGTCCAGGTCGGTGAACCAGGCGGTGACGTAGGCGTCGTCGGCGGCGGTCATCGGGTGGTCGCCGTTGACCTCCCGGAACCGCGCCGCCAGCCGCGCCTTCAACTCGGGGTCGCTCATACGCGGACGCTAGCCCGCGGTCGGTTCGCCGAGCACCGAAGCATCACCGCGCGGCGTTCACCAGGGCGACAGCACGAGCGCCTGGACGGCCAGCGCGGTCACCGCCTGCGCCGCCAGCCACGCCCGCACCCGGGAGCGGTCGACGGCCGCCGCGACCGTGAGCCAGGCGGCGAACGGCACCCAGATCCGCTCGACCTCGCCGCGCGTGACGCCGGACACGTCCAGCACCAGCACGCCGAGCAGCGCCGCACCCGCCAGCGCCGCCACCGCCGCCGCCGGTGCGACCGCCCGCGACCGCGGCCCCCGTCCCAGCACGCCCCGCCACAGCACGTCCCTCCATAGGGCGCCCCGGCACAGTTCGGTCAGCGTGCGCGGCAGCGCGTGCGCCACCGCCGGACCGGTCAGCAGGCCCAGCACCGCCAGGTTCGCGAACAGGAAGTAGGCGTAGGAGCGCTGCGCCGATCCGCGGCTGACCAGGTAGGTGTCCAGGGTGGCGCGGACGCCGTCGGGCCACCAGAACCCCAGCAGCGTGAACGCGGCCGGAACCACCGCCAGCCCGGCGCCGGCGGCCGCGAGAGCCCGCGCCCGCGGACGGCCCAGCACCACGACCGCGAGCGGCACCGCCAGCAGCGGCAGCAGCCCGTAGCTCAGATACGGCAGGCACCCCAGCAGCAGGCCGCCCGCCGCGGCCGGGACCAGCGCCCGGTTCCGCCCGCCGCGCGCGGCGAGCGCGAGCAGCGCCGTGCCCCAGGCCGCGACGGCCAGGAAGAACGCGTCCATCGCCGTCGCGATCCACACCGCCAGCGGCGCCAGCGCCAGGAACGGCACCGCCGCCCGCGCCGCGCGCTCCCCCGCCAGGCACCGCACCGTCACCGCGATCGCCGCCGCCGCCGACGTCCCGGCCGCGATGATGAGCGCCGCCGCCCAGCCGGTGCCGCCGAGACCGGCCTTCTCCAGTCCCCACAGCACCAGCATCGGCAGCGGCGGATGCCCCCGCACGTGCGTGGTGTAGCCGCCGAGCCGCTCGGTGAAGGTCCGCAGCCATTCCAGCGGGTCGGGGCGCAGCTGGACCAGGCCCGCCGGATACTCGGTCGGGGCGTCCAGCGGCCGGGCGAGCGCGCCCCACCCGTCGCAGACGGCCAGAGCCACCGCCCACGCGGCCGCCTGAGGAAACGTCTACGTTTGTCGCTCGTGGCGATCGGGGTGGACGGGGCGGTGCTGACCGCGACGGCGGCGAGCCTCGCG
>NZ_JBEUPA010000308.1:0-2511 GCF_040492065.1 Actinomadura sp. NPDC000929
GTGTGTGCGGGGGGTTTCGGCCGGGCCCCACAACCCACCCGGCGGGGGGCCGGGGCGGGCCCCGGGGGGGCCCCCCTGGGGGGCGGGCGCGCCCGCCGCGGGGCACGGCGGGCCCGGCCGCGTCTCCGCGTCCGGCCCGGGTCAGGCGTCGGCGGGGGAGACGGGGAGGTTCAGCCGGCCGCCGCCGGCCCTGAACTCCTCGGCCTTCTCCCGCATCCCGGCGGCGAGGGCCTCCGCGTCGGCGAGGCCGCGCTCGGCCGCGAACCGCCGCACGTCCCGCGTGATCTTCATGGAGCAGAAGTGCGGCCCGCACATCGAGCAGAAGTGCGCGGTCTTGGCCGGCGCGGCCGGGAGCGTCGCGTCATGGAAGGCGCGCGCGGTGCCGGGGTCCAGGGACAGGTTGAACTGGTCCTCCCAGCGGAAGTCGAACCGCGCCTCCGACAGCGCGTCGTCCCACGCCTGCGCGCCCGGATGGCCCTTGGCGAGGTCGGCGGCGTGCGCGGCGATCTTGTATGCGATCACGCCGGCCTTGACGTCCTCGCGGTCCGGCAGCCCGAGATGCTCCTTCGGCGTGACGTAGCAGAGCATCGCGGTGCCGTGCCAGCCGATCATCGCGGCGCCGATCGCCGAGGTGATGTGGTCGTAGCCGGGAGCGATGTCGGTGGTCAGCGGCCCGAGGGTGTAGAACGGCGCGCCGTCGCACCACTCCTGCTGCAGGTCGACGTTCTCCTTGATCTTGTGCATCGGGACGTGGCCGGGGCCCTCGTTCATCACCTGGTTGCCGAACCGCGCCGCGATCCGCGTCAGCTCGCCCTGGGTGCGCAGCTCGGCGAACTGGGCCTCGTCGTTGGCGTCCGCGACGGAGCCCGGGCGCAGCCCGTCCCCCAGCGACCAGGTCACGTCGTAGGCGGCGAAGATCTCGCACAGCTCCTCGAAGCGGGTGTAGAGGAAGTTCTCCTCGTGGTGCGCCAGGCACCAGGCCGCCATGATCGATCCGCCCCGCGACACGATCCCCGTCTTGCGCCGCGCCGTCAGCGGCACGTAGGACAGCAGCACCCCGGCGTGGACGGTCATGTAGTCCACGCCCTGCTCCGCCTGCTCGATCACGGTGTCGCGGAAGACCTCGTAGGTGAGCTCCGCCGGGTCGCCGCCGACCTTCTCCACCGCCTGGTACAGCGGGACGGTCCCCACCGGCACGGGCGAGTTGCGCAGGATCCACTCGCGCGTGGTGTGGATGTCGCGGCCCGTCGACAGGTCCATGATCGTGTCGGCGCCCCAGCGGGTCGCCCACGTCATCTTCTCGACCTCGTCCTCGATCGAGGACGCGACGGCCGAGTTGCCGATGTTGGCGTTGACCTTGACGAGGAAGTTCCGCCCGATCACCATCGGCTCGATCTCGGGATGGTTGACGTTGGCGGGCAGCACCGCGCGCCCGGCGGCCAGCTCGTCCCGGACGAACTCCGGCGCCACGCCCTCGCGCAGCGCGGCGAACTCCATCTCCGGCGTGATCTCCCCGCGCCGGGCGTAGGCGCGCTGCGTCACCGCGCCGCCGGTGGCGCGCCGCGGCCGCCGCGGCAGGGCGCCCTCGCCGTCGGCCTGGGGGAGGCGCCCGCCCGCGCCCGGGGGGAGCGCGGAGGGCGACGAGCGGCGCCCGTCGTCCTCGGGGCGCGCCGCCCGCCCCTCGTACGGGGCGGTGTCGCCGCGCTCGGCGATCCAGGCCTCCCGCAGAGGCGGCAGCCCCCTGCGCACGTCGGTCTCCTGCTCTGGATCGGTGTACGGCCCGGACGTGTCGTACAGGACGACGACGTCGCCGTTGGTCAGCGGCACCTCCCGCATCGGGACCCGGATCTCCGGGCGGGAGCCCTGGAGGTAGGTCTTGCGGGCAGCGGGAACCACAGGTTCGGTCATGACGACTCGATCTCTCCCTACGCCGGCATTACCCGGTCAGGTTCATGCGGTCAGCGGCCGTCCCAGCCGCTATCTCAGCCCGGTTCGCCGGGCCCCCGCGATCTGTCGCCACGACGTTAACCCGGGCGGCCCCGGTTGCCGCAACCGCCGCCCATGGGCTAGAGCGCGCCCGCGCGGAGGTCGCGCGCGGGGATCGCGACGGGCAGGGCCAGGACCAGGGTGCGGAGGGGGTCGGGGGCGGACGGCGACCGCTCCAGCTCCACCCGGGCCTCGGCGTCGCCGATGATGCGCAGCGTGGCCGAGCGGCGGCCGTCGACGCCGGTGACGACGCGGCCGTCGCCGGTGGCGCGGGTGGTGCCGAGGAGCATCCCGCCGGCGGTGTGGAAGGACGGCTCGCGCAGGCCGCGCACGAATCCGAGAGGGCGGCCGTCCGCGTCGAGGACGCGCACGCGGTCGCGTCCTGGCAGCCGGGACGGACCCCGGACCACCAGCAGCGCGGCGGCGTGGGGGTCGAGGGGATGGCCACGGTGGTGGCAAGCAGCGGGAAGCGGTCGGCGTTGAGGAGGAGCAGTTCGCGCATGACGGGGGCGGCGCTGCCGTCCG
>NZ_JBEUPA010000309.1:0-2487 GCF_040492065.1 Actinomadura sp. NPDC000929
CATGCCGCCCGGCTCGTCCGGCCAGAGCGGGCGCAGCGGCCAGGGGGCGTCGTACGGCAGCGCGCCGACGAGCGGGTCGGGCAGCGTAGGGTCCGGGCGGACGGCCTCGCGCGGCGGCACCCGGGGGACGGGCTCCAGCGGCTCGGCCAGGCGCGGCATGCTCGGCGCCGGGCTCGTCGAGGTGCCGCCCGTGCCGGCCCGCGACCCCGCCTCGGCGATCATGGAGAATCCGGAGGTGCCGGAGAACCGGCGCTTCTGCAGCAAGTGCGACGAGAAGGTCGGGCGCAGCCGGGGCGGGCGCCCGGGGCGCACCGAGGGCTTCTGCCGCAACTGCGGGCACCCGTTCTCGTTCACCCCGAAGCTGCGGCCCGGCGAGATGATCGGCGGGCAGTACGAGGTGCTCGGCTGCCTCGCGCACGGCGGGCTCGGCTGGGTGTACCTGGCCCGCGACCACAACGTCAGCGAGCGGTGGGTCGTCCTCAAGGGCCTGCTCGACACCGGCGACGCCGACTCGCTGGCCGCCGCCACCGCCGAGCGCGCGTTCCTCGCCGAGGTCGAGCACCCCAACATCGTCAAGATCTACAACTTCGTGCGGCACGGCGACTCCGGCTACATCGTGATGGAGTACGTCGGGGGCCGCTCGCTGAAGGACATCCTGCTCAGCGCCCGCAAGGCGCAGGGCGACCAGGCGTCGCTGCCGCTCGGCCAGGTCATCGCCTACGGCCTGGAGGTGCTGAGCGCGCTCGGCTACCTGCACGGCGTCGGGCTGCTGTACTGCGACTTCAAGCCCGACAACGCCATCCAGTCCGAGGAGCAGCTCAAGCTGATCGACCTCGGCGGCGTCCGGCGGGCCTTCGACGCGGACAGCCCGATCTTCGGCACGCCCGGCTACCAGGCCCCCGAGATCGGCTCGCAGGGCCCCTCGGTGAGCTCCGACCTCTACACCGTCGGCCGGACGCTGGCCGTGCTGAGCTTCCCGTTCCGCGGCTACACCGGGCGGCATCTGCGCAGCCTGCCGCCGCGCGAGGAGGTGCCGCTCTTCCAGCGGCACGAGTCCTACCACCGGCTGCTGCGCCGCGCCACGCACCCCGACCCGGCCCGCCGGTTCCAGAGCGCCGCCGAGATGGCCGAGCAGCTCACCGGCGTGCTGCGGGAGGTCCTGTCGGCCGAGGACGGGCGCCCGCGCCCCGCGCCGTCGCCCCTGTTCGGGCCCGAGCAGCAGACGGCCGGAACCGAGATCGTCGGCGGCCTGGACGGCGCCCGGGGGAGCGGCGGGGCCCCGCCGATCCTGGCGCCGGTGGAGCCGGCCGCCGCCGCGGCCGCGCTGCCCGTCCCGCTGGTGTACGCCTCCGACCCGGCCGCGGCGTTCCTCGCCGGGCTCACCGCCCGCGACCCCGCCGACCTGGCCGCGGCGCTGGCGTCCGCGCCGGTCGCGTCCCGGGAGGTGCGGCTCGCGCTGGTGCGCGTCCGCATCGAGCTGGGCGACCTCGACGGCGCCGCGCACCTGCTGGAGGACATCGCCGCCGAGGCCCCGGACGACTGGCGCGTCGACTGGTACCGGGGCGCGCGCGCCCTCGCCGGCGGGCGCGGCACCGAGGCCGTCGCGGTGTTCAACGACCTGTACGACCTCGCGCCGGGCGAGCAGGCGCCCAAGCTGGCGCTGGCGTTCTGCCACGAGACGCTGGGCGAGACGGCCGCCGCCGGCTACTACTACGAGACGGTCTGGCGCACCGATCCCACCCACGTCAGCGCCGCGTTCGGGCTGGCGCGCACGCGGCTCGCTGCGGGCGATCGCGCGTCCGCCGAACGCGTCCTCGACTCGGTCCCCCGCATCTCCAGCCACTACCTCGCCGCGCAGCTCGCCGCCGTCGCGACCGCCGTGCGGGGGCGCGGCCCCACCGAGCTGGACGCGCCCGCGCTCGTCGAGGCGGGACGGCGGCTGTCGTCGCTGCGCCTCGACACCGAGCGGTCGGCCGCGTTCGCCGCCGAGGTGCTGGAGGCGGCGCTGGCCTGGGTCCGCGCCGACCGCGGCTCGGCGCCGCCCGGGGTGCGGCAGCAGATCCTCGGCACCGCCCTGGACGAGCAGGCCCTCCGCAAGAGGCTGGAGGAGGTCTACCGCGTGCTCGCCAAGCTCGCCGACGGGGCCGAGCACCGCCACGCGATGGTCAAACGGGCCAACGCCGTCCGTCCGAGGACGCTCTTCTGACCATGAACGCGGATCAGCACACCCCCGTCGCGCTCTGCCGTACCTGCGGCGAGCCCGTCAACGAACGCGACCGCTTCTGCGAGGAGTGCGGGCGCCCCGACCCGACCACGCCCAGGACGCCGCCGCTCGGCACCGCACTTCCGGGCGGCGCGGCGAACCCGGCTTCGCGGGGCGTCCCGCCGGCGCCCGGCCCCGTGCCGCGCCAGGCCCGCTCGCCGGAGCGGCCGTCCGGCCCGCCCCCGCCTCCGGGTGAGGGCGGCGGTGCCGCGGGCGCCTGCGTG
>NZ_JBEUPA010000310.1:0-2455 GCF_040492065.1 Actinomadura sp. NPDC000929
CGTGCGCGGCGGCACCACCGTCGGCCGCGGCGCCGTGGTCGAGGCGGGCGCCACCGTGATCGGCAGCGTCCTGCTGGAGGACTCGTTCGTCGCCGAGGGCGCCACCGTCCGCGACTCGGTCCTCAGCCGGGGCGCCCGGGTGGGCCCCGGCGCGGTCCTCGACGGCGTCGTGCTGGGCGACGGCGCGGTGGTGGGCCCCGGCAACGAACTGCGCTGCGGCGTGCGCGTCTGGCCCGGGATCAAACTGCCGCCGACGGCCATCCGCTTCTCCGCCGACGACTGAGTTCTTTACTCCGTTCCCATCCGGCGGCGTATTCGCGGTCCGCCGAATTCGGCCGCGCCGCGGCCCTTTCTCAACGGTATTCCGGCCTGGCCCTTTGCTCAGAAGGTGCGGCTGGTGAACCAGGTCGCCTGGCTGCCGGGGTGGTTCAGGTCGACGGTGATCCCTGACAGGCGCCTGTCGCCGCCCAGCGAGCCGTCGTAGCGTCCCCGGGTCCCGTTGAACCATCCGATGATGAAGAAGATGTTGAAGCCGTCCACCGATCCCGTCTCGATCGTCCCGGCCGTGCTGCCGTAGACCGCGGACCCGAAGAGCCTGCCGGCGCCGTCCTGGGTCACGTTGACCTGGATGTTGCCCCCGCGGCTCTGGAAGATCGTGTAGACGCCGGCGGCGTTGAACGCCGGCGCGGCGAGTGCCCTGCTCGGCGGGGTGGCCGGTGCCGCGGCGTCGGCGGCGGTGGGAGTCAGGGCCAGTCCGCTCGCGCTCAGAGCGAGGGCGAGGGCGGCCGTGGCGATTTTGGGGAGCATGATGCCTCCGTGGGGCGACGACGAGAGACCGTGCGGGTACTCGCGCTGTCTCGGTCAGAGGCACCCGCGGTATCCGCTCAACAGAGAATCCACTGACACCAGACGCCATGCAAGTGGCGATTTGACTCTTCGTCCTGACCGGTATCGGGCGCGGCTCACACGCTCCGATCCGCTCAGTAATACTTGCTGGTTCTGGTGTGCTCGGCCGCTTCGACCCACGATTGTTCGCCAGAGGAAAGCGTCGGTAGTGGTCGCTTTTGGGGCGGGCAAAGAAATCACTTCATGGTGACCATTTGATGCTCCGTGCTCGGTGGGGCCGCTGACCGCTGGGTTCGGGCGAAGTGAGACCGCCTTGCGCCCAGGGCGCAAGGCGGTCTCACGGATGCCGTGGGTCAGCGGAGGGAGCGGACCCGGCCGTCGAGGCCGAGCACCGCCGTGCGGCCGCCGGGGCGCAGGTGCACCAGGCGGTGCGAGCCTTCCCGCGTCACCTGCATCCGGGGGCCGGCCGCCGGGGTGAGGCGCAGGCAGATCTGGCGTTCGCTGCGGATCTGGTTCGTGCAGTCCAGTTTGAGGTTGGGCATGCCCGGACTTGGGTTGAACGGGTTGTACCGGACCGGGGCCGGCATGATCCAGCCGCAGAAGCCGCCGCCGCGCAGGGCGACGGTCTGCGCGTCCGGGCTGACGGTGGCCGTGCCCGAGGGGCCGGCGCCGCCGGTGGCGAACGTGTTGTCCACCCTGACGGCCGTGCCGCGCAGGTCGATGTTCCCCTCACCGACGGGAGTGCCGGTGCAAGACATCGCCACGGCGTAGGGCATGCTCGTCACGGTCTCGGAGCCGCTGTGCCGGAGCGAGCCGGTGGACGTGGCGAACTTCAGGTCGCCGATGTCCACGGTGAACGCGGCGGGGTCGAGGCGGAGCCGGGTGAAGGTGGTCCTGACGTTCGTCCCGGGGGACGCGCCGCCGGCGGTGTATTGCGAGTAATTCTCGGACGAACCGGTCCTTTCGAGCGTCACGTACTCCTTGGGCGCCGTGGTCATGTCGGCGCAGTAGACCGTGAAGAGTTTCGCGCCGTCGCTCAGCAGATAGGTTCCGTCCGGCGCGCTGGGGAAGTTCTGGCGCACTTGCAGGCAGCTTCGGTACGCGACACCGGCGTCGGCGTGCGCGGGCACGGTCGCGGCCAGAGGGAGGGCCGCGCAGGTGGCGGCGAGGAACGCGGACGCCCGAAATGGCATTTTCGCCATGAACTCTTCCTTTTGTTGGGGGATGATGCTGCCCGGCAGATTAACAGCCATTTTCTGAATGCAATATGGCCGCAAGGTAAGGGCGCGGATGGCCGTCGCGTCAGAGTTGTGCCGGGGCAAGGCAAGAAGAATTCTGCTTTATGGCGATATTTATATTTTGCCGTGGAACGGGAAGTTCACCCGCCGGGCGGTGGCAGACTGGTGCCGGAGACCGTCGAGGCGCCGACGTGCGAGAAGGCCCCGGTGGAGCATGTGAGGCAGGGAGAGTCGGCTCGTTGAGCGTTGCTGAACCGTCGCCCGGGGTGGCCGGGGAGGCGACCGCTGGGCGCCTCCCCCGCCCGGGGCGGGTGTTGGGGGCCCCCGAGATAGGGAGAGCGGCGGGGGGGGGAAGAGTGTGGAAAACAATG
>NZ_JBEUPA010000311.1:0-2375 GCF_040492065.1 Actinomadura sp. NPDC000929
CCGCCCTCGGACTCCCCGACGACCCCGACCAACCCCACACCGTCACCGACCAACTCGACGGCACCACCTACACATGGCGCGGATCGAACTACGTCCGCCTCGACCCGCACACCAAGCCCGCACACGTCTTCACGTTCGAAAGGAACGGACGTGTGCGGGCCGGTGGCGGGCAGGGCGGCGGGGCTAGCCGGAGCCGGCGCCGCTGAGCACGCGGTCCTCGATGGACCGGCAGCCGGTGAACACCGAGCCGAGGCCCTCGCGGTCGACGATCTCGCGGAGCTTGGCCGGCATCGCCGGCAGCGCCAGGCAGCCGCCCTCGGCGGCGACGCGCCAGCGGATGCCGAGCAGGATCGGCAGCGGGTCGCAGCGCACGCCGAGCCGGTCGTGCATCCGCACCATCAGGTGCCGCAGGTCGCCCTCGACCAGCGTGGTCAGCGTCTCCCCGAGCCGCGGCACGGTCACCTCGTCCAGCACCCCCGACAGGTGGACGACGGTGTGGTCGCCGTCGCCGGCCTCCGTCGTGGTGATCTTCAGTTCGGACGGCGCGGGCGGCGTCGGGGTGAGGCCGGCGTCCCCCGGATGCAGCGCGCGGATCGCGTCGAGCACGTGCGTGGTGTCGACCTCCCCCGGCGCCGGCTCCGGCGCGGGCGCGGCCGTCGCCGACCCGACGTCGGCGAACACGGGGACGAGCCGGTCCAGCCCGGTGAGGCGCAGCGCCCGCCGGACGTGCGCCGACAGGGCCGGCACCACGGCCCGCAGCGGGCAGCCGAGCAACTGCGCCCGCGTCTCGGCCCGCGCCATCAGCACGAGCCCGGCCGCGTCCAGCAGGACCGCGTCACCGAAGTCGACCACGACCCCGCCGCGCCGCACGCCCCGCCTGCCGGGCGCGCCCGCGCAGGCGAGCGTCAGCGCCTTGCTCACCTCCTCCCGGATCCCCGCGTAGTTCTGCCAACTGATCTGTGCCGGCAGGCTGAGCACGATGAACCCTCGCCGGGTCTCGGTGCTCAGGCCCGGCACCGCCGTGTCCTTCATCTGTCACGTTCCGATCGGAGTGCGGGCCGCCGCGCGGGCGGGCCGGTGCGAGGCGGTCAGGTGGCCGGGCGGTCGGGACCCCGGCCGCTCGTCCGGGTAGGGCGGGCGGCCGCCCCGCACGACGCCCGTGAGCCGGGACGCCGCGAGGCGCTCGATGGTCCGTTCCTCGGGCCGCACCCCCAGATGGGCGCAGCAGCACCACAGGTCGTCCACGCAGCGCCGCACGCGCTCCACCGGAATGTCGGCGAAACGGACGCGCAGCCGTGCCACGAGGTCATCCCGCGTCGGTACGACCGATGGCGACTTCTCCCAGCGCTCCACTGTCCCTCCGATCGCTTCTGGACGGGCGAATTCCGTCCGAACTGAGCAGAACCCGCCGAACTGACGGGTTCTGAGGTTGGAAATGACCTACCCGAGGGTTGCGACAGAAAAAGCGACGAACCTAAAAACACGGACATGACACAACCTCAGCGCGGCAAGTATTCACGGCGCCGGAAGCCACGCGCCGTGCCGGGAATCGCCGTTTTTTTGCGCTGCTTTTCCGCGCGCTGCCCGGCCGCGACCGGGCGATGACCTTCCCGGCGGGCGGCCGCGCGCCCGGACGTCCCGCGAATCCGGGCGATCTACCCCGGTCATGGGCGCGCTCGCGCGGCGGGGCGGCGCCGCCGGGCTCCGAAACCGGACACGCGGTCACGGACCGTACTGAAGCTTTTACGGATGGTTGCCTGTCGCGCACGCACCTGGCCGGGCCGGAGGGAATTGCTGATCTAGATGTCTCCAACAGACCCGGGGTGACCCATGGACGGCCAGCCGAAGAACTTCACCCGCAGCACCCGACCGGACCGGGGCGGCGACGGGCTCACCTCACCGGGAACCGGGGACGTGCCCGTGGAGGACGCCCCCCGGCCGGCCGCGGGACCGGCCGCCGGCCCCATCCCCGACCCGTTCGACGAGGACACCCCGCGCACGCCGGACTGGTTCAAGACGGCGGTGTTCTACGAGGTGTCGGTCCGGGGTTTCGCCGATTCCAACAACGACGGGTACGGCGACCTGCGCGGGCTGATCTCCAAGCTGGACCATCTGCAATGGCTCGGCGTGGACTGCCTGTGGCTGCTGCCCATCTACCAGTCGCCGCTCAAGGACGGCGGCTACGACATCGCCAACTACACCAGCATCCTCCCCGACTTCGGGGAACTCGGAGACTTCGTCGAGCTGATCGAGCAGGCGCACGCGCGCGGCATCCGGGTGATCGCGGATCTGGTGATGAACCACACCTCCGACCAGCACCCCTGGTTCCAGGCGTCGCGGACCGATCCCGACGGGCCGTTCGGGGACTTCTACAT
>NZ_JBEUPA010000312.1:0-2329 GCF_040492065.1 Actinomadura sp. NPDC000929
CGGGGCCGTCGGGGCCGACGGGTACTGCGAGCAGTGCGGGCTGCGGCAGCCGAGCGGGCGGGAGCACGTCGAGGCCGAGGCCGGGCGGTTCGGGGCGGCGGTGAGCGACCTCGGGCTGCGGCGCAGCCGCAACGAGGACGCGTTCGCGCTGGCGGCGCTGCCCGCGGGCGTGTGCGCGGTGGTCTGCGACGGGGTCGCGACGGCGCCCGGGTCGGAGGAGGCGTCGCGGCTGGCCGCCGAGGCGGCGCTGGCCGTCCTGACGGACCGCGTCACCGCCGGCATGGACCCCCGGGGCGCGATGCGCGACGCGGTGGCGCGGGCGGGCGAGGCCGTGGCGGCGCTCCCCGGCGACCCCGACGCCTCCCCCGCGTGCACGTTCGTGTCGGCCGTCGTGGACGCGGGCGGCATCACCGTCGGATGGGTCGGCGACAGCCGCGCCTACTGGCTGTCCCCGGCGGGCTCGTGCCGGCTCACCACGGACGACTCGTGGGCCTCGTCCATGATCGAGCAGGGCGCGATGAGCGCCGAGGACGCGTGGGCCGACCGGCGGGCGCACGTGCTGACCGCCTGGCTGGGGGCCGACGCGGGCCCGCTCGACCCGCACGTGGCGGCGTTCCGGCCGACGGGTCCGGGGCTGGTGGTGCTGTGCAGCGACGGGCTGTGGAACGACCTGCCGGAGCCGTCCGACCTCGCCGCCGTGGCCCTCACCGGCCGGGACGGGCCGCTGGACGCGGCGCGGCGGCTGATGCGGGCGGCGCTGGACGCGGGCGGGCACGACAACGTGACGGTGGCGGTCCTTCGCTACCCGCCGCCAGGACCGAGCAGGGAGCGGGCCAGATGAGCGAATTTCCGGAGTTCACCGTGCGGGTGGACCAGAACCCCTACCTCCCGGCCGGCGGACGGGAGATGCACGCGATCGTCTCGGTGGAGGCGCGCTCGTCCGGCGGCCCGGCCCCGGTGGCGGACGGCGGCCGAGCCCCCGCCGCGGAGATCATCATGATCGACACCTCCGGGTCGATGTCGTACCGGGGGAAGATGGCCGCGGCGAAGCGGGCGGCGCGGGCGGCGGTGAACGTGCTGCGCGACGGCGTGCACTTCGCGGTGGTCGCGGGAGCGAACCGGCCGCGGATGGTGTACCCGCAGGGGGAGCGGCTCGTCCGGGCGGACGCGGCGTCCCGGCGTGCCGCGGTGGACGCGGTGGGGCGGCTGGAGGCGGCCGGCGGGACGGCGATCGGGTCCTGGCTGCGGCTCGCCGACCGGCTGTTCACCGGGCACGACGCCGTCGCGGAGGGCGCCGTCAAGCACGCGATCCTGCTCACCGACGGGAAGAACCAGCACGAGTCCGAGGAGGAGCTGGACGCGGCGCTGCGGGTGTGCGCCGGCCACTTCCTGTGCGACGCGCGGGGCGTCGGCACCGACTGGAACGTCGCCGAGCTCCGCAAGATCACCTCGGTGCTGCTGGGCGGGTTCCTCGACGTCCCCGACCCGGCCGACCTGGAGGCCGACTTCCTGGCGATGACGCGGGCCGCGATGGGCAAGCAGGTCGCGGACGTGACGCTGCGCGTGTGGACGCCGCAGCAGGCGCGGCTGCGGTTCATCAAGCAGATGGTCCCCGCCGTGGAGGACCTCACCGGCCGGCGGGCCGAGTCGGGCCCGCAGACCGGCGACTACCCGCTCGGCGCGTGGGGCGCCGAGAACCGCGAGTACCACCTGTGCGTGGAGGTGCAGCCCGGCGACGTGGGGCGGCAGATGCGGGCCGCGTGGGTGAAGCTCGTCGCGGGCGACCAGGTCCTCGCGTCCGGCAACGTCATCGCCGAGTGGACCGACGACGAGGCCAGGTCGACGCGCATCAACGGCCGCGTCGCGCACCACACCGGCCAGTCCGAGCTCGCCGAGGCGATCCAGCAGGGCCTGGAGGCGCGGCGGGAGGGCGACGAGGACACCGCGACCGCCCGGCTCGGACGCGCCGTGGTGCTGGCGCGCGAGGTCGGCAACCAGCAGATCTCCGGCCTGCTCGACAAGGTCGTGGACGTGGTCGACCCGGCGCGCGGCACCGTGCGGCTGAAGCGGGACGTGGCGAAGGCGGACGAGATGTCGCTCGACACCCGCTCCGTCCGGACCGTGCGGACGCGGCACGGCGACGAGGCAGGGGGCTGAGGCCCATGCCGGTCTGTCCGAGCGGGCACGCGTCCCAGTCCACCGACTACTGCGACGTCTGCGGTGACCTCATGGAGGGCGCGCGGCGCGCCGAGTTCGCCGAGCCGGAGCCCGAGTCCGCGCCCGGGGCCGCGCCGGGACCCGCGCCGGGACCCGCCCCGGCCGCCGAGCC
>NZ_JBEUPA010000313.1:0-2313 GCF_040492065.1 Actinomadura sp. NPDC000929
GTCGCCGACCGGGACGCGGACGACCCACTCGCCCGGCCCGCGCCCGCCCACCAGCACCGGCCGCGCGATCCCGCGGTGGCCGAGGAGCGCCTGGATCCGGTCGGCGGCCCGCGCGATGCGGTCGGTGACGGTGGTGCGCCCCCAGAGCCCCTCCTGCCGTCCGAGGTCGGGGACGAGCTGGTCGGGCGCCAGCTCCACCCACGTCACGCCGCCCCAGGCGTCGTCGCCCCCGTCCCGCCCGGCCGGCCGGTGGGCCGACAGCTGCCACCGCACCCGCTCGGCGACGGCCAGCGCCGACAGCCCGTCGTGCCGCCACAGCCGCCGCAGGACGTGCCCGTCGGCGAACCCGACCGCGACCTCCAGCCGCACGCACGCCAGCCCGCCCGCGGCGAGGCCCTCGTGCAGCTCGCCCGCCAGCCGCTTCGCCGCGAACACGACCCGTTCCGCCTGCTCGGCGGGCGGGTCGAAGCCGCCGCGCACCGACAGGTCGGCGGCGGCGCGGGCCGGCGCGAGCGGGCGCGGCTCCTCGCCCCGCGCCAGCCGGTGCGCGAGCGCCCCGTCGGTCCCGAAGCGGCCCGCGACGTGCCCGGACGGCAGCGCCGCGAAGTCGCCGAGGGTCGTGACGCCGAGCCGCCGGAGCAGGTCGGCCAGCTCCGGCCGGTCGAGCACCGACAGCGGGTACGGCGCGAGGAACGCCGCCGCGCCGCCCTCCGGCACCACGACGCCGCCCTGCCCGGCGCGCGCCGCGAGCTCGGCCGCGAACAGCCCGTCCGCGACCCCCGACCCGCAGTCGTGGCCGGCCTCGACGACCGTGTCCTGCACCAGGACGCGCAGCGCCTCCTCGCCCCCGTAGAACCGGGCCGGGCCGCGCGCCGGGATGGCGCACAGGCCCGGCCGCACCACCTCCACGCGCGGCGTCAGCTCCGCGACCGCCTGCGCCACCGCCTCGAAGCGGCGTCCCTCCGCGTCGGTGTCGCGCTCGCGCACCACCAGTTCCGGGCACCGCCGCTGGGCGTCGCGGATCCGCTGCCCGCGCCGCACACCCTCGGCCCGGGCCGCCGCCGAGCAGGCCGCCACCTGTCCCCGCACGACCACCGCGCCCGGGGCCGCCGCGTCGATGCCGACCGCGGTGACCGGCCAGTCGGGGCACCACGCCGCCAGGACCCTGGTCACGCGATCCCCTCCTCGGCCGGCACCCGCACGAGCGGCGGCGGGCCCGACGGCCGCGGATGGACGGGCGCGCCCGCCGCCACGGCACCGGGCACGAGCTCCAGCGGCGGCCGCGCGGTTTCCACCGGCCGGACGGTGCCGTCGGGCGCGGGGAGCCACAGGCTCGCGCGGCGGCCGGCGCCGGGGGCGTCGCGCCCCTCGGCGACGACCTGGACGCGGCGGCCGGTGAGCCTGCCGTGCCCGCCGGCGAGCCCCTCCCAGACCGGGTCCTCCACGCGGAGGCGGAGCCGGGTGCCGGGCCAGTCGCGGGCGAAAGCGCCGGTCAGCGTGAGGACGCAGCCGTGCTTGCGGGCCAGCGCCGACAGCCGGCGGACCGCGGCGGCGCCGGGACGCTCCGGCGGGCACAGCAGGACCAGCTCGACGGCCTCGGCCAGGGCGGCGACCACGTCCGGCCAGCGGTCGCCGGGCTCGTCGACGAGCAGCAGCCGCTCGGGCGCGGCGCCCATGCCCGCCGCGGCGGCCACGCCGAACCCCGGCAGGCCGACGACCGCGCACCAGCCGCCGGCGCCGTCCTCGCCGCCGTGCCGGGACACGCCCGCGGCGAGGGCGAGGCCGAGGGAGGCGGCGCCGGGGCCGTCCAGGCCGACGACCGAGCCGGGGCGCAGCCCGCCGCCGGGGACCACGGTCCGCAGGGCGGGCAGCACCGGCACGGTCCCCGGTCCGGCGCCCGTGAGCGCCGCCGGGCCGGTGTCCTCCAGCGCCGCCGCAAGATCCCGCAGGGCCGCCTCCGGCACGCTCGCCCTCCTCTCGCATCCTCCCGCACAAATCTCGAACATGAGTTCGACCTGTGTCAAGTTGTCGCAGGTCACGCCGGGGGGCCGGGCACGTCCGAAAGCCCGATAGGGCCGGGCTTCACGGCATTTTTGGGCATGATGGAGATATGACGACCGATGTGCCGACCATCGAATGGACGGGCGACGCCCTGCGCCTGCTGGACCAGACCGTCCTGCCCCACCGGGTGGAGTTCCTCGCGGTCCGCGACGTCGACGCGCTCGTCGACGCGATCCGGCGGCTGGTGGTGCGGGGCGCCCCCGCGCTGGGCGTGGCGGGCGCGTTCGGCGTCGCCGTCGCGGTGCGCCAGGC
>NZ_JBEUPA010000314.1:0-2308 GCF_040492065.1 Actinomadura sp. NPDC000929
GCCGCCGCCCACCGGTGCGCCACCGGTTCGACCGCGGCCTCGGCGGCGCGGGAGGCGGCGGGGTCGTCCAGCAGGGCGGTGGCGACGGCGACGGGCACCGGCCAGTACGGGCCGGGCAGCGCGTCGATCATGCGGAGCTCCAGCCAGCCGCGCGGACGGACCGGCGGGAACAGCGTGGACAGGTGGTAGGCGAGGTCGTCCTCGCCGGGCTCCCCCTTGGCCAGCCACTCCAGGAAGGACATGCCGGGGGCGGGCACCCATTCGTCGTCCGGGGTGTGGACGAGCATGACCTGGGCGTCGAGCGCGTACCGCGTCCACGCCTCGGCGGGGTCGCCGTCCGCCCCGTCCCGCAGCACCGGCAGCGTGCGGCACGGGTCGAGCTCGGTCCAGATGCCCTGCCGGGACGAGCGCATCCCGGTGCGGCGGCCGGCCCGCAGCGGCGAATTGGCGAACGCGGCGACCAGCACCGGCCCGAGCGCGTGCACGAGCCGCCAGCGGCGGGCCGCGTCCGCGTCGTCGGCGCCGATGTCCAGGTTCACCTGGACCGACGCGGTCGAGCACATCATCGCCAGCCCCGCGTCGTGGAATCCGCCCGCGCAGAAGTAGTCCCGCATGCACGCGTACCGGGGGTGGTCGGCCTGGAACCGGGGCGCGCGGACGGGATCGACGCCGTGCCCGGCGAGCGCGAGCCCCTCCGGTGCGAGCGCGTCCCGCACGTGGGCGACGTCCCGGCCGAGGGCTGCGGTCAGGTCGCCCAGCGTCCCGAACGGGGCGGAGCTGAGTTCGAGCTGGCCGCCCGGCTCGTAGGTCACCTTGCTCCCGCCGGGCGGCGGGCCCGCCCCGGCCACGAGGGCCCGCACCCGCTCGGCGGGCACGTGGGCGGCCGGGTCGACCGCGTCGACCACGAGCCACTCGGTCTCCGCGCCGACCGTCCCGGGCGGGCCGGTCTTGAAGCAGACTCCGCGAATGTGCTGGTAGACGTCGTCCACTGTGAGCCGGGTCACCATTGACTCCTCGGGTATCGATAACGGGTTCGAACCTTCCCTGCTGAACCGGATCAGGAATCAGCGGTTTTTCGGGAAGTTTCTTAAATCTCCGTGAACGTCACCGTCCGCAGCACTCACTGCTACCTTCCGTGCTATTCGACGCTTTGTCCGATCCCTGGCTTCTCAGGGGTCGACCGGAGCCGCTAGAGTCCCCTGGCCAGCGATATGCACGTTTTGCCGGAAGTGAAACCGGACGGAGACGGGGGGTCACATGGGCGGAGACCTGGGCTCGCTCTACGACGCGCACGCCGACCGCCTGTACGCCTACTGCTGGTCGCTCGTCGGCGACCAGCTCGCGGCGGCGGCCGTGGGCGACACCTTCAGCGCGGCCGTGCACCAGCCGCCGCGCGGCGACAGCGTGCTCTGGCTCTACTCGCTCTCCCGGACGGCGTGCGCCGAGCGCGGCGCGTTCGCCGGCGAGCCGGCCGTCGGCACCGGCGCGCGCGGTCCGCTGTTCGCCGACCCCGACCCGCTGCTGCGCGCCGCCGGGAGCCTGCGCTCCGACCACCGCGAGGTCCTGCTGCTGTGGGCGGGCGAGTGGCTCGAACCGCACGACATCGCCCGCGTGCTCGGCCTCGCTCCGGACACCGTCGCGCAGCTGTTCAACGCGGCGCGGACGCGGCTGGAGCGGGCCGTCCTCGACATCCTGATGCGCGGCGCCACCGAGGCGCGGCTCGACCTCATCTCCGCGTTCGAGAAGGGACGGCTGCCGCGGCTGCTCGCCCGGCGGGCCCCCGCGCACGCGCCCGGCTGGCTGCGCGACCAGGTCCTCGCGGCCTGCGAGGAGGAGGCCGCCCGGCCGCTGCCGAGCGTCGTCTCGCCGAGCCCGCTCGTCGTGATCGGCCCGGAGCGGGCGGACCGCCGCAGGCGCGGGGCCTCCGGCTTCGCCTCCAGGGGCCTCGGCGCGGTCGCGGGCGTCGCCGCGTCCGCCGCCGCCGTCATCGGGCTGCTGGTGTCCTGGCCCGCCGCCAAGGGCGGCAGCGCCGCCTCGCTCACGCCGACGGCGAGCAGCGGGCAGACGCATCCGGCGTCCACGTCCAGCCGCGGCGTCCCGCAGGACCCGGCGCCCGGCCTGACCGGCTCCGAGCGCGCGGACGGCGGCGCGTCGCGGAACCCGGTGACCAGCGCGTACGGCTCGCCCCCGCAGCAGGCGGGCGGGTCCCCGGATGGCCTGGTCGGCGAGGCCGATCAGTGCTCGGGCCTGGGGGAGGAAGGCCGCACCGTCCTCGGTCGGCTCGGCGCCGGTGCGGGAGCGGTGCAGG
>NZ_JBEUPA010000315.1:0-2227 GCF_040492065.1 Actinomadura sp. NPDC000929
GGCGGCTCGACGATCACGCAGCAGCTCGCGCGCAACCTGTATCCGGACGAGATTGGCCGTGCGCCGACGCCAGAACCTGGCACCGCCGGCCCGCGCGTCCGCACCGGGCCCCCGCGCGATACGGGATCGTCGCGCGGCGGGTTCCGGCGGCGGACGGGGCCAGGCTTTAGAGTCTCCGTGTAGCGGTCCCCACACTGGAGACGACGGTGATGACGAACCCACCGGACCCTGGCAACCCTCCGCGTCCGCAGGCGCCCGGCGGTCCCGGCGGGCCCTACGGTCCACCGCCCGGCGGGCCCGCCGGGCCCGGCGGCCCCTTCCCCGGCCCCGTCCCCGGCCCCCGCCCGCCCGGCCCGGCCTCCGGGTACCCGGAGCCGCCGCGGGGATGGGCGCCCCCGCCCGGCGAGCCGAGGGGCGGGAACGTGTTCGGAGGGCTGTTCGACCTCAACTTCGACACCATGATCACCACGCGGGTGGTGAAGATCCTCTACGTGCTCGCGCTGATCCCGATCACCCTGTTCGCGCTGCTGATGGCGGTGTACGGGATCGCGTGGCTCGACGACAGCGCGGCGTTCGGCCTCATGCTCCTCCTCGGGTCCCCGTTCGCGTGGCTCTTCCAGGTGTTCGCGACCCGGATCGCCCTGGAGTTCGTCATCAACCAGTTCAAGATCAGCGAGTATCTTCGGGCCATCAAGGACAAGGGCTAGACGGGACGGCTGTGGGCGAGTTCGATGGCGCCCCGCCACGCGACACCCGGCGCGACGCCGGGACGACGCGGCGGGACGCGGAGGTGCCCGGGCCGCGCCCGGCGTCGTCGACCCGGCGGGAGGGGCACGGTCCCGGGGATCCGCTGATGCGGCTGCCGGCCGTGCTCGGCGAGCGGTACGCGACGGTCGCCGAGCTGCCCGTGCAGGGCGCCGAGTCCGACCTGCTCCTGGTGCGCGACGCCGACGGCGCCGAGTTCGTGGTGAAGATCTTCCGCCGCGGGTACCGCGCCGACCGGGAGGTGTGGGCGAAGCTGCCCGCGCTGGACGCGCCGAACGTCCTGCGCATCCTGGAGACGGGGCACGCCGACGGGCGCGACTACGAGATCGCCGCGTACGCGCCGGACGGCAACCTGCGGGCGCTGATGGACGAGGGGCCGCTCCCGGAGGACACGGTGGCCGAGGTCGCCGCCCAGCTCGCCGCCGGTCTGGAGGCGCTGCACCGGGCCGGCATCGTCCACCGGGACCTCAAGCCCGAGAACGTCCTGGTGCTGGGCGGGGAGCCGCTGCGGCTCGCCATCGCCGACTTCGGGCTGAGCCGGGTCCTCGACCAGAGCGTGGTGTTCGCCTCGTCGTCGCGGACGCTGGCCTACGCCGCTCCGGAGTCCCTGTCCGGCCAGGTGTCGCCGGCGCGCGACTGGTGGTCGCTCGGCATGATCGTCCGGGAGCTGGCGACGGGCCGGCCGCCGTTCCAGGGGCTGAGCGAGACCGTCGTGGTCGACCATCTCGCGACGCGGCCGGTCAGCGCGGACGACGTCTCCGACCCCCGGCTGCGGCTGCTGTGCCAGGGGCTGCTGACCCGCGACCCGCGCGCGCGATGGACGGGCGAGCAGGTACGGGAGTGGCTGGACGGCGGTTCGCCGCGGGTCGCGGAGGAGAGCGTCCCGGTGGGCGCCGGGCTGCCGTTCAGGGGCCGCCGCTACACCGGCAGGAGCGAGCTGGCCCGCGCTCTCGTCGAGAACTGGGACCACGCCGCCCAGTACTTCTTCGGCCGGGGCGAGACCGGCGAGGCGTGGCGGAGCCTGCGGGAGTGGCTCGCGGAGGTGCCCGACGACGGCCGCATCGCGCTCGTCGACGGCCACCTCATGACGACGCTGCCGCCCGACGTCAAGCTCCTGCACCTCGTGCGGTGGCTGGATCCGGCGATGCCCCCGCACTACCTCGGCCGCCGGATCACCGCCGCCGACCTGCCCGGGCTGGCGGGCCTGGCCGCCGACCGGCGCCATCCCGACCACCGCACCGCCTGCCTCATCGGGCGGGCGCTGTGGGAGCACCGCCTGCTGCCCGTCCTCGCCGGCTTCGCGGGCGGCGAGGAGCTGGCCCGGGTCGACGACCAGTGGCGCGCGCACGTGTCGGCATGGAACGACCTGGTGCGCTGGCTGCGCGAGCAGGCCGCCGCGCCGCCGGGTTCGGGCGTGCCCACCTCGCAGGAATCGCGCAGCCACAACTCGGCGTACTCCGCC
>NZ_JBEUPA010000316.1:0-2160 GCF_040492065.1 Actinomadura sp. NPDC000929
GCCGCGCCGAGCCCTCGGCGTCGCGCGGTGCGGGCCCGCCGGAGGCCGTCCCGTTCACTCCGGCGGCGCCGGCGGCGGCGCCCCGGTCCTCCCGGCCCTCGGGACTCTCGTGTCCCGGGGCGGCGGGTGGTTCAAGGCCGGGCATCACCCCGGGTCCCGGATATGTCATGTGCGCCCCCTGCGCGACGGCGGAGCCTAGCGGCGCCCGCCGGGTGATGTTCTCGTTGGTGGATGCGGTGCGGTTCTCGGGTCTGCTCGCGGGATCGGTGTTCGCGGGGTTCCCGGCGCCGTCCGGCTGCTCAGGCTCCGGCATGTGCGACCTCCCCCAGTGTGACGAACCTGTCCTCCGCGAGCTCGGCGATCGCCGCGTCGACGATGTTCTCCAGCGTCCCTCCGCCGGCGCGGATCGCGCGCTGGCGCTCGTACGGGGCGCCGTGCTCCAGCACCTCGCCGGCGACCTTGAGCTCCTCGGCGCAGCCGAGCCGGTCGGCGACCGGTTCCAGCTCCCTGATCAGCTCGTACAGGTCGTCGCGGAGCGGAGCGGTGTTCCCCGTGTCGTCGGTGATGACGATGGCGTCGAGCCCGTACCTGGTGGCGCGCCACTTGTTGTCGCGCACCACCCAGGCGGCCGGCCGCGGCAGCGTGTAACCGCGGTCCAGCTGCTGCTCGAACAGCGTGACGAGGCTCTGGCACAGCGCGGCGGCCATCCCCACCTCACGCAGGGTGGGAATCCCGTCGAACATCCTGATCTCGACGGTGCCGAAGTCAGGATGCGGCCGGATGTCCCACCAGACCTCCTTGATGCTCCTTATGGTTCCCGAACGCATCAGCGTGTCCATGTAATCCTCGAAGGCCGCCCAGTCGTCTAGGAGATGGGGCGGCCCGGCCGTGGGCAGCTGGCCGAACACGACCGCCCGGCAGGACGCGAGGCCGGTGTCGCTGCCGCTCCAGAACGGGCTGGACGCGGTGAGCGCGAGGAAGTGCGGAAGGTAGGACGAGAGCGCGTTGACGATCGGGATCGCCTTGGCGCCGTCGGAGATGCCGACGTGGACGTGAACGCCGAACGTCTGGATGCGCCGGGCCAGCCACTGCATCTCCTCGACCAGCTTGGCGTAGCGCCCCATGGGCGCCATCACCGCCTCCCGCCAGTCGCTGATCGGGTGGGTGCCCGTGCAGGCGAGGGCGAGGCCGCGGTCCGCGGCGGCGGCGCGCAGGTCGGTGAGGGTGCCGGCCAGGTCGGCCTTGGCCTCCCCCACGGTGTCGCTGATCCCGGTCACCACCTCGATGGTGGACTCCATCAGCTCGTGCCGGACGCGCGGATTGTCGCCGTCGTCACTGAGCGAAGGCAGGGCGGCGAGCACCTCGCGTGCGTCCTGCCGCAGGTGCCTGGTCTCCGCATCGACGAGCTGGATCTCCCACTCGACGCCGAGCGTCGCCCCGTGCGATGCGTTGAAGTCAATGGCCACGGCCAACCTCCGTCCACAATCCTTGCAGGTCGTTGCGTGGCACGTGGCGCAATTCAGCCAGCGGGTCCCTAAGCCTGGACAAACGCCGGTCCAGGTCACGTGTTCGTTCCATGATGGCGTCCGTGCCCGCCCCCTGCCGGGCGTCCATGCCCTTTGCGGATCAATTGACTCATGCGAGCCGTCGGAAGGGGGGCGGACGTCCTACTTTTCGGTCACGATCTTGGCGTCCGCACCGCTAGATCGAACTAGTCAGTCCGTCCAAAATACCGTCAGCCCGTCTCAAAGTCTCGTCCATGACGGATCGTAACCGATCGGCCTCGCCCCATACGTACCGGGATATGACCGCTGCACCCTGTCGTCACGTCCGTCGCCTGCGCCCCGCGCTTGCCGGATTCGCGATCGGGTACCTCTTCGCCGGATAGGTCGCCTAGTCTTCGGGGGGAGTCATGGGCGTTGGGCGCCTGCGCGCCGGGAGCGATCGCGCTCCCATGGGACTGAGGAGCGTCGGGAGCTTGCCAGGACAGCGACGAGGGCCGGCCGGCGTCCGCCGCGCCCTGACGTTGATCACCGTGCCGGTCACGGCCGCCTCGCTCGCGGCGGCCCCCGCGCTCGCCGGCGCACCGGCCGGCGCCGCGGGTCGCGTCCGGCATCTCGGTGGTCAGCACGGTGACGGCGTTGCCCTCGTCCTCGTGCG
>NZ_JBEUPA010000317.1:0-2139 GCF_040492065.1 Actinomadura sp. NPDC000929
CCGGCCGCGTCCTCACCCGGATGCAGCTCATCGACCGCGTGTGGGGCGCCGACTACGTGGGCGACACCAAGACGCTGGACGTCCACATCAAGCGCAGTCGGCGCGTCCCTCCGCCCGCGCGCCGTCCAGGATCCGGGACGCCTCGGCGCGGGCCTCGTCCACGATGGCGGCGGCGTCGCGCTCGGCACCGGCGACCAGGCGGGCGGCCTCGGCGCGGGCGCCGTCCGCCAGCGCCTCGCGCACCGGGGCGAGCGCGCTCGCGATGCCCTTGCCGCCCGTCACGGCGGCATCACCACGGTCACGACCCCGGGACGCCGGCGGCGCGCGTCCCCCAGGACCGCGGCCGCCGCCGGCGTCAGCACGACCACGGCCGCCCGGTCGCCGAGCGCCTCCCAGGCGGACCGGACCTCGCCGGGGCCGTCCGCCGGGCTGACCAGCGCCCCGGCGAGGCCGTAGCCCTCCACGCGGGCCCGCTCCCCCAGCACGGCGACGCGGCCTGCGGCGGTCATGCCTTCCCGATCAGGATGATGCCGATGATCAGGCCGTAGATGGCGATGCCCTCGGCCAGCCCGACTATGACCATCGCGCGGCCGAACAGCTCGGGACGCTCGCTCAGCGCGGCGAGCGCCGCGGCGCCGGTGTAGGCGACCGCGACGCCCGCGGCGATCGAGGCCCCGGCGACCGCGATCCCCGCGCCCACGAACGGGGCCCAGTTCGCGGCCGCCACCTGCCCGGCCGCCATCACACCCGTGGACACGGAGCGTCCACCTCCTCTGCCGTCATGCGAATGTGCCAGGGCCGGAACGGCCGGCCCTGCGTGGTGAAGAGCCGCGAGAACAGCTCGTAGTACTCCAGCCGGAGCGCCTGCACCCCGGCGACGAGCGCCTCCAGGGCGAACGTCAGCGCCGTCCCCAGGACGAAGACGGCCGCGGCGGCGGCCCGCGCGACGCCGCCGTGGTGCCACAGCGCGGCGGTCCCCGTCCAGACGACCGCGGCCAGCGCGGCGTGCGTCAGGCCGAACGCCGCCAGGCGCGCGAACGACACCACGTTGGCGCCCAGCCGCACGACCAGGTCGAACAGCTCCACGACCGCTTCGACCGCGCCCGTCCCGCCGCCGCCCGCCCTGGCGAGGAAGCCGGCGAGGGCGAGCGCCAGCCCGAGGACCGCGACGGCCGCGCCGGCGAGGGCGGCGGCGGGCCGGTGGAGGTAGCCGCCCGCGGCGAGGGCGCCGATCCCGACGAAGACCGAAGCGCCGGAGATGCCCGAAGGCTCGTACAGCGCGGCGGACCAGCCCCCCTCCCTCCACCGGTTGACGATGCCCAGCGCGTAGGCGCCGGCGAGCAGCACCGCCCCGAGACCCACCGCAGAGACCAGGAGCTCTACCGGGCTGTCGAGCGGCGACAGCCACAGCCGCGGGACGACACGGGTCGGGCCGAAGAACTCCCCGTACAGCACGCCGAAGACCGTGCCGGTGGCGCCCGCGCCCAGCAGGAACGGCCACGCCCGCCGCCAGCGCGCCGGCCGGCGCGGGCGGCCCGCGACCAGGGCCGCGGCCGCCGCCATCAGCATCAGCCCGTGGCCCGCGTCGCCGAACATGATCCCGAACATCAGGACGTAGGCGGCCCACGCGAGCGGGGTGGGATCGAGGTCGGCGTACGGGACGGGACCGTAGGTCGCCACCAGCGGGACGAGGGAACCGCGCAGGCTCTCCCTGCGGTCCTCCCCCGCCAGCAGGGACGGCGCCTCCACGCCGCGCGGGTGCGGCAGCCGCACCAGGGCGGCGCCGACCTCGGCGAGCCGGGCGGCGAGCGCCGCCTGGGCCGCGCGGGGCGTCCAGCCGACGGCCGCGGCCACCTGTCCCTTGCGGACCGCGGCGGCGGCGCGCTCTCGGAGCCGGGCTTCGCCTTCGAGCAGGTCGGGGCGGTTCCACTCGGCCAGTCGCCGCGGATCGGGAGCCGACGGCAGGACGGCCGGTTCCAGGGCCGCGGCCTCCGCCCGCTGCGGTGAACGTGCCGTGTCGTCGCGTGCGCCCTGCGGGCGGCGTCCCGGATCGAGCTCGACCACCCCGGCGTCCGCCACCCGCGCCAGGGCGTCGCGCAGCGCGTCGGCGGGGGGCCACGACCGCGACGCGCGCCATCC
>NZ_JBEUPA010000318.1:0-2113 GCF_040492065.1 Actinomadura sp. NPDC000929
CGGCGGCCAGAACGCGCAGGCACCCGACGGGCCGGCAGCCGACGGGCGGGGCGCGAACGGGCGCGGGCAGCGGCCCGGCGGAGCCGGAGTGCGCGGCGGGTTCGGCGGCGGCCCCGGAGGCGGCGTCGACACCCAGATGCTCACCTACCTGGAGAAGAACCAGGGCGGGGCCACCTGGCTCGTCGCCGTCTCCAGCGCCCAGGAGGCCTCCTCGATCATCCTGCGGACCGGGCGCCCCGCCATCGCCATGGGCGGCTTCACCGGCAGCGACCCCGCCATGACCGTCGCCAAGCTCCAGCAGTACGTCAAGGACGGCAAGCTCCGCTACATCCTGCTCGGCGGCCGCATGGGCCCCGGCGGCGGCGACACCGCCGTCACCGCCTGGGTCCAGAAGAACGCCACCCCCGTCGACGCCGGCGCCTACGGCGGCACCACCGGCTCCACCGGCGACGGCTCCACCGGCGCCCGGCTCTACAAGCTCGGCTGAACAGGGACACCACGATGACCACCACGATCCCGGCCGCCCCGCCCGCGCACCGCACCCCGCGCGGGCGGGGCGGCCTCCAACGGCGGCTGCTGCGCGGCCCCGCCGCCGACCCCGCCTGGGCCCGGCCCGCGCTGCTGGCCCTGCTCACCGCGACCGGCGTCGCCTACATCTGGGGACTCGGCGCGTCCGGCTGGGCCAACGCGTTCTACTCCGCCGCCGTCCAGGCCGGCGCCACCAGCTGGAAGGCGTTCTTCTTCGGCTCCTCCGACGCCGCCAACGCCATCACCGTCGACAAACCGCCCGCCGCGCTGTGGCCGATGGCCCTGACCGCCCGGCTGTTCGGCGTCAACGCCTGGAGCATCCTCGTCCCGCAGGCCCTCGTGGGCGTGGCGACCGTCGCGGTCCTGCACGCGGCCGTCCGCCGCCGCTTCCCCGCCTGGGCGGCCCTGCTCGCCGGCGCCGCGCTCGCCCTGACGCCGGTGGCCGCGCTGATGTTCCGGTTCAACAACCCCGACGCCCTGCTGGTGCTGCTGCTGACCTGCGGCGCCTACGCGGCGCTGCGCGCCCAGGAGAGCGCGGGCACCCGGTGGCTGCTGCTCGCCGCCGCCTGCACCGGAACCGGGTTCCTGGCCAAGATGCTCCAGGCGTTCCTGGTCGTCCCGGTGTTCGCGCTGGTCTACCTGCTCGCCGCGCCCGCGCCCTGGCGGCGCCGGCTGTGGCAGCTGACCGCCGCCGGGGGAGTGCTGCTCGCCTCGGCCGGGTGGTGGGTCGCGGCCGTCGCGCTGGTGCCCGCCTCCGCCCGCCCCTACATCGGCGGATCGCAGCACGACTCCGTCCTGGAACTGGCCCTCGGCTACAACGGGCTCGGACGCCTCAACGGCGAGGAGACCGGCGGCCTCGGCAACCTCGACCAGGACGCCGGATGGGGCCGCATGTTCGGGCCCGTCATCGGCGGCCAGATCTCCTGGCTGCTGCCCGCCGCGCTCGTCCTGCTCGCCGCCGGGCTGTGGGCCACGCGCCGCGCGCCCCGCACCGACCCCGCCCGCGCCGCCCTGGCGCTGTGGGGCGGATGGCTCCTGCTCACCGCCGCGATCTTCAGCTGGATGCAGGGCATCTTCCACGAGTACTACACCGTCGCGCTCGCCCCCGCGATCGCCGCGCTCACCGGGACGGGCGCCGCGCTGCTGTGGGAGCGCCGCCGCGCCCCCGCGGCCGCCGCGGTCCTGTCGGCGACCGTCGCCCTCACCGCCCTGTGGGCCTACGTGCTGCTCGGCCGGTCGCCGGACTGGCACCCCTGGCTCGCGCCCGCGGTCGCTGCCGCCGGGCTCCTGGCCGCGGCCGGACTGGCCGCCGCGCGGCTGCTGCGCGGCCCCGCCCTCGCCGCGGTCGCCGCCCTGGCGGTCCTGGCCTGCCTCGCCGGGCCCGCCGCCTACGCCGCCGAGACCGTCCGCACCCCGCACACCGGCGCCATCGTCACCGCCGGCCCCGCCACCGCCACCGGTCCCGGACGCGGCGGCCCGGGGCGGGGTGCCCGACCCGCCGCGGCCCGGGGCGAGGCCCCCCGCCCCCGGCCCCCCCCCCCCCACCCGCGCCGCGCCCCCCGCCGCCAGCCCCCGCGACCCCCCC
>NZ_JBEUPA010000319.1:0-2031 GCF_040492065.1 Actinomadura sp. NPDC000929
TACGAGACGAACGCGACGGGCTTGGCCCGCCACTCGTGGAAGTGGGTGTCGATCAGGTTCTTCAGCGTGCCGGGGAAGCTGTGGTTGTACTCGCACCGGCGGGGGAGCATCCGCCCGCGGAGGCCTCCGGGCTCAGCCCGTGACGCCGCTCAGTCCATGACGGGGGCGACGGCGCGGACGGTGTCGATCGTGTCGGCCTCGGCGGCAGACTTGTCGGGCCGGTACCGCAGGACGCGGGCGAACCGCAGCGCGATGCCGCCGGGGTAGCGGGGGCTGTGCTGGACGCCGTCGAACGCGATCTCGACGACCAGTTCGGGCCGGACGTGCACCGTCCAGGAGTCCTCGCGCACGGCCAGCTCGCGCAGCTTCCGCGTCTGCCAGGCGAGCAGCTCGTCGGTGAGCCCCTTGAAGGTCTTGCCGAGCATGACGAAGCCGCCGGTCTCGGGGTCGCGGGCGCCGAGGTGCAGGTTGGACAGCAGCCCCTGCCGGCGGCCGTGCCCCCACTCGACGGCGAGGACGACGAGGTCGAGGGTGTGCCGGGGCTTGACCTTGATCCAGCCCGCGCCGCGCCGCCCGGCCGTGTACGGGGTGTCGAGGGCCTTGACGACGACGCCCTCGTGGCCGCGCGCGACGGCCTCGTCGAAGACCTCCTTGGCGCGCGCGGGGTCGCCGGTGACCACGCGGGGCATCCGCAGCTCCTCGGGGACGACCCGCGCGAGCGCCGCGTACCGCTCGGCCCCGGGCGCGTCGAGCAGGTCCTCGCCGCGCGCGCCCTGCGGAGGGGCGTCGCCGGCCTCCGCGAGGTACAGCACGTCGAACAGGAAGACGGCCAGCGGCACCGGCTCGGTGCCCTTCGCGGTGCGGGTCGCGGTGCGGGCGGAGGTGACCTGGAACGGATGGGGGCGGCCGTCGGGCCGCAGGGCGATGAGCTCGCCGTCGAACACGGCCTCGCGGACGGGCAGGCCCCGCACCGCCTCCACCACCTCGGGCAGCCGGGAGGTGATCTCGTCGAGCGTCCGGGTGAACACCCGGACCCCGTCGCCGGACACGTGCACCTGCGCGCGGATGCCGTCGAGCTTCCACTCGACGGCGGCCTCGCCCCCGAGCTTGGCGAAGGCCTCGTCGACCGACGGCGCGGCGGCGGCCAGCATCGGCTTGACCGGCCGCCCCACCTCCAGCGTGAACGCGCGCAGCCCGTCGACCCCCTCCGCGAGGGCGGTCGTCGCGACCGGGCCGAGCGAGCCGCGCAGCATGAACGCGCGCCGGACCTCGGCGGAGGGCACCCCGGCGGCCGACGCGATCGCCTCGGCCATCACCCCGTCCAGCGCGCCCTGGCGCAGCTCGCCCGCCAGCAACCTGACGAGGAAGTCCTGCTCGAGGGCGGTGGCGCGGCCGAACAGCGCCGCGAGCAGCTCGCGCCGCCGGGCGACCGAGCCCGGCCCGGCCACGGCGCCGATCTCGTCGAACGCCGCGTCCACCCCGGGCACGGTCAGGGACGGCTCCGCGGCGGGCGGCGGGAGGTCGCGCAGCGCGGCGTACCCCACCCCGATCTGGCGTTGCGGCAGCTCGCCGGACAGGTAGGCGACGACGGTCGCGGCCTCGCCCGGATCGGCCGCGCGCAGGCACTCCGCGAGCGCCGACACCTTGGCCTTGCGGCCCGAGGTGCCCGCGACCGCCTCCGAGGTCCGTGCGATGTCCGCTATCAGCATCCCTTCATTGTGACCACCGGGTCTGACGAACGGCACCGCGAGGGGGCCTGGCCAGGCGGCGCGGCCCTGGTTACGTTGACGGGTGGCGGGAACGGTCGACGGGACGGGAGTGAGGAGTGCGGCGTGGGCCTTCAGCGTCCGGTCGAGCCGTTCCACCGGCCGTATGCGGGGCCGGAGCCGCCGGCCCCGGGGCGGCGCCCGCGCAGGCTGATCGCGGTGCTCGCGGCGGCCGTGGCGCTCGCCGCCGCGGTGGTCGCGACCGTCCTGGTCGTGTCCGGGGGGCGCGGGCAGGAGGCCGCCCCGCGGCGCACGCCGGGCGGGC
>NZ_JBEUPA010000320.1:0-2017 GCF_040492065.1 Actinomadura sp. NPDC000929
GTCGTTCGCGCTGATGGCGATCCTGCTCGTCGGGATCTTCGCCTACGCGCGCACGCTCGGCACGCAGGACGTCCTGGAGGCGGCGGGACGATGACACGGGGGACGGGTCCGTCCCCCGCACACCCGGTTCAGGAGACGGTCAGGGTCAGCGGCGCTTCTACGGGCGCCTGGCCGGTCGGCCGGAGGGTGAGGGTGGCCGTGTAGGTGCCGGGGGCTGAGAACGTCCGGTTCGAGACGGCGGTGAACGCGGCGTTGCCGCGCATGTCCGGAATGCTGGCCGTACGGGACGTGGTGAGCGTGACGTCCTCCTGGACGCCGTCGCTCCAGGTGACGGTGCCGGTGAGGGCGCCGGCGGCGGGAGCGGTGACCGTCCAGGCGGCACCGGCGGGCGAGCCCGCCGGGACGGTCCTGTCGGAGCCGAGGGCGGCCGTCCGCCAGGGGACGCCCGCGGTCGGGAAGAAGTTGACGCCCTGGAGCGTCAGGCGTCCGCCGACCATGGCGAGGCGTCCGGTGAAGTCGGTGTAGTCACGCTGGGACTGCGGCGTCCAGCCGACCTCGGCGGTGGCGACCAGGCGCGGGTAGCTGTAGTACTGCGCCTGCGGGAGGCGCCGGATGAACTCGCCCCACAGGGCCGACTCCACTCCGAGGACGTCGCTCTCGGACGTGCCGGGGATGAAGGTTCCGGGGTCCCAGCCGTAGTGCCGGTCCAGGCCGCACGGTCCGCCGCAGGCCCACGTGCCGCCCAGGGGCTGCCGGGAGTCCTGCTTCTGCGGGACGTAGGTGTTGGAGGCAGGGGAGAGGATCAGTTTGGCGCCCCTGCCCGTGACGGCGCCGGCCACGGCGGCCTTGTCGCCCGCCCAGTACTGGACGACCGCGTTGCCTCGCGGGAGCGCGGTCCGGGCGGTCTCGTTCCAGCCGACGACCGTCTTGCCCAGCCCGTCGACCTGGCCGGTGAAGGCGTCGACCATCGCCCGGTAGTCGGCGCCGCTCGTGCTGTGCGACTCGTCCCCGCCGATGTGCAGGTACGGGCCGGGCGTCATGGCCGCGAGCTGGGTGAGGACCTGCTTGGTGAACTCGTGGGTGACCGGGTTGGCGGCGTCGAACGACGAGTACCCGACGTCGGGGGTGCCGTTGGCGGGGACGGTCGTCTCTCCCGGCTTCAGGGCCGGCTTGGATCCGGCGCTGTTGAGCTGCGGGATCGCGTGCAGGGCGGCGTTGGTGTGGCCCGGCATGTCGATCTCCGGGACGACGGTCATCCCGCTCGCCCCCGCGTACCGGACGATCTCGGCGTAGTCGGCCTTGGTGTAGAAGCCGGTGACGCCGGGTTCGGTGCCCATCTGCTGGCCGCTGGAGTTGCGGGTCATCGCGGTCGAACCCGAAACCGAGGTCAGCCTGCCGTAGTCGATCCCGGAGGGGTTCACCGCGGGGGCGTCCATCGCGATCCGCCAGCCCTGGTCGTCGCTCAGGTGCAGGTGCAGGCGGTTGATCTTGAACTGCGCGGCGGCGTCGATGTACTTCCTGACCTCGTCCACCGGGTAGAAGCTGCGGGCGACGTCGAGCATCATGCCGCGGTGCGCGAACCGCGGATAGTCGGTGATCTCGACGTGCGGCACCGTCCAGGCGGCGCGGGCCTTCGCGGGCGACTCGACCCACTGGGGGAAGAGCTGCCGGAGGGTCTGCACGCCGTTGAGGGCTCCGTTGGCGGTGGACGCCTCGATGACGACCTGCGCCGGGTTCGCGGTGAGGTCGTAGCCCTCCGGGCGGCCCGCGGGGCCGAGCCCGGGGCCGACCTTGACGACGATCGGGTTCCGGCCGGACCTCGCGGGCACGACCGGCAGCCGGTAACCGGTGGACGGCCGCAGCACCTTCGCCAGGTAGGCGGCGGGCGCCGCGGCCCCGCCGCCGACCGCCGCGATGGAGGTCGCCGGATCGAGCCGGTAGCCGGGGCCGTCGCTCGCTTCGACGGACACCGGCTTCGGCACCAGCCCGAGCGGGCCGGCGGCGGGACGGTCCCCGG
>NZ_JBEUPA010000321.1:0-1999 GCF_040492065.1 Actinomadura sp. NPDC000929
GGGCGGGCTGGCGGACGTGGAGTGGGTCGCGCAGCTGCTCCAGCTCCGGTACGCCCACGAGGTCCCGGCGCTGCGCACCACCCGGACGCTGCCGTCCAGTACGCGGGGCTCGCCGCCGGGTTCGGGCCCGTCCTCACCCAGCTGCTCCGCCTCGGCCGCGCCCGCGCCGGCGCCCGCCGCGCCGCGGAGATCCTCGCGTGGCCCGCTCTGCGCCACGGCACCGGCGAGGCCCCGCCGGGCCCCGGCGGCCTGGAGTTCCGGGGGGTCACCGTCCGCGGCGCGCTGGACGGCCTGGACCTCACCGTCCCCGGCGGGCGCGCCGTCGCCGTCGTGGGGCGCTCCGGGTCCGGCGCCTCCGCGCTCGCCGCGCTCGCCGGGCGGCTCGCCGACCCCGACCGCGGCACGGTGCTGCTGGACGGCACGCCCCTCCCCCGCCTTCACCGGACGGCGCTACGCCGCGAGATCGGCTACGCCTTCGCCCGGCCCGCGCTGTTCGGGACGACCGTCCGCGACGCCATCGCCTTCGGCCCCTCCCGCCCGCCGGAGTCCTGGCTGCGCGAGGCGGCGCGGGCCGCCCGCGCCGACGGCTTCATCCGCCGCCTCCCGCAGGGCTACGGCACTCCGCTCGCGGAGGCGCCGCTGTCCGGCGGGGAGCTGCAGCGGCTGGGCCTGGCCCGCGCGTTCGCCCACGCCGGGCGCGTCCTCGTCCTGGACGACGCGACCTCCAGCCTCGACACCGTCACCGAGCTGCAGATCACCGACGCGCTGCTCGACCGGTTCGCCGACCGGACCCGCCTGATCGTGGCGCACCGCGCCTCCACCGCCGCCCGCGCCGACCTGGTCGTCTGGCTCGACGAGGGCCGCGTCCGCCGGGTCGCCCCCCACCGGGCCCTCTGGGCCGATCCCGACTACCGCGCCGTGTTCGGGGGCGCGGCGTGATCGGGCGGCGGGAGGCGGCGCGGGTCCTGTGGCGCGGCGCCGGGGACGCCGTCCGGGCACGGCCGCGGGCGGTGGCGCGGGCCGCCGGATGGTCGGCGGTGGAGGCCGTTCCCACGGCGGTGTTCGGGCGGGCCGTCGGGGAGGCCGTCGACGCGTTCCGGACGGGGCGCACGTCCGGCGCCGCCGCCTGGCTCGGCGTGCTCGCCGTGTCGGCGCTGGTGGGGGCGGCCGGGAGCCGGCGGCTGTATCCGGCGCTGGCCGCGATCGTGGAGCCGTTCCGGGACGAGCTGGTGAGGCGGGTCGCGACGGGGGCGCTGCACCGGTCGCTGCGGGGGCGGCCCGACACGGGGGCCGTCGCGCGCCTCACCCACCAGGTGGAGATCGTCCGGGACACCCTCGGCGGGCTGCTCGTCGTCGCGCGCGGGTTCGCGTTCGCGGCCGGGGCGGCGCTGCTGGGGCTGGCCTCGATGGCGCCGGAGGTGGCCGCGCTGGTGCTGCCTCCGCTGGTGCTCGGGCTGGCGCTGTTCGGGGCGGTGTTCGGGAGGGCGGCCGCCCGGCAGCGCGAGCTCGTCGTCGGCGAGGAGGAGATCGCCGAGCGGACCGCCGCCCTGGCCGCCGGGCTGCGGGACGCCGTCGGGTGCGGCGGCGAGGACCTGCTGCGGGAGGAGCTGGGCGCCGCCGTGGAGGCGCAGGCGGCGGCCGGGCGCGCGGTCGCGCGGCTCGCGGCGGTGCGCGCCGTCGCGCTGGCGGTGGGCGGCTGGCTGCCGCTGCTGCTGGTCCTCGCGGCGGCGCCGTGGCTGATGCGGCGCGGCGCCACGGCCGGGACGGTGATCGGCGCGCTGACCTACGTCCTGCACGGGCTGCAGCCGGCGCTGCGCACGCTCGTGCACGGGATGGGCGGCAGCGGCCTGCGGCTGGCGGTGACGCTCGGCCGGATCCTGGAGACGGGCGCGCCGGACGCGCCCTGTGACGGTCCCGAAGGAGGGGCCGAAGGAGACGGCGGTCTACACGATCATCGTGACCGTCGACGCGACCGACCTCGCCCCGGTCGCCGGGACCA
>NZ_JBEUPA010000322.1:0-1956 GCF_040492065.1 Actinomadura sp. NPDC000929
CTGACCTTTGCCCCGCCGATGGCTGTGACGCATCTGAGTCGAGTCACCTCGGTGGCCCCCGACGGGGAGACGCAGTGGTTCTGTGACCATCTGCGCCGCCGACCCCGCCGCGGACCCGTCCGGCCTGGCGAGGGCGAGGGCCCTGGCCGGGGCGCTACCGGACGGGGCGGTGTGGACGTCGCCCGCCCGCGCCGCCCGGGAGACCTGCGCCGCGCTCGGCCTCGACGCCCGCCCCGTCGCGGCGCTCGCCGAGGCCGACCACGGCTCCTGGGCGGGGCTCCGCCTCGCGGACGCCGATCCGGACGCGCTGGCCGCCTGGCTGACCGACCCGGACGCCGCGCCCCACGGCGGCGAGAGCCGGTCCGCGCTCGCGGCACGGGTCGCGGCGTGGCTCGGTGGCCGCCCGTCCGGCGTCGCCGTCTGCGACGCGGGCGTGATCCGGGCGGCCCTCGCCCACGCGCTCGGCGCCGGCGTCCTCGCGGCCGACCGGATCGACCTCGCGCCGCTGTCCACCACGAGGCTCACCGCCGCCGGGAGCGGCTGGCGGGTCGCCCATGTCAACCGGAAGGTCCAGGTGTGAACACCGCCTACCCGTTCAGCGCCGTCGTCGGGCTGGACGATCTGAAGCTGGCGCTGCTGCTCAACGCCGTCTCGCCGCGGGTCGGGGGCGTGCTGGTGCGCGGCGAGAAGGGCACCGCCAAGTCGACGATCGTCCGGGCCCTGGCCGCGCAGCTCCCCGCCGTGGACACGGTGCCGGGCTGCCGGTTCGCCTGCGACCCGGCGGCGCCCGACCCGTCCTGCCCGGACGGCCCCCACGAGCCGGGCGGCCCGTCCGAGCGGCGGCCGTCCGCGCTGGTGGAGCTGCCGGTGGGCGCCTCGGAGGACCGGCTCGCGGGGTCGCTGGACGTCGAGCGGGCCCTGACCGAGGGCGTCAAGGCCTTCGAGCCGGGGCTGCTCGCGGCGGCGCACCGCGGCGTCCTGTACGTGGACGAGGTGAACCTCCTGCACGACCATCTGGTCGACCTCCTGCTGGACGCCGCCGCGCTCGGCACCTGCTACGTGGAGCGCGAGTCGGTGTCGGTGCGGCACGCGGCCCGGTTCCTGCTGGTCGGGACTATGAACCCGGAGGAGGGCGAGCTGCGTCCCCAGCTCCTCGACCGCTTCGGGCTGACGGTCGAGGTGCGGGCGTCGCGGGATCCGAAGGAGCGGGCCGAGGTCGTGCGTCGGCGGCTGGCGTTCGAGGCGGACCCCGCCGCGTTCGCCGCGCGCTGGGCGGACGCCGAGGCGGAGCTGGCGGAGCGCATCTCGGCCGCGCGGGACAGGCTCGCCGGGGTCCGGCTGCCGGACGAGCGGCTGGAGCAGATCGCGGCAGTGTGCGCGGGCTTCGAGGTCGACGGCCTGCGCGCCGACCTGGTCACGGCCAACGCCGCGCTCGCGCACGCCGCCTGGCACGGGCGCGGCGCGGTGGCCGACGAGGACGTGCGCGCGGCGGCCCGCCTGTCGCTGCCGCACCGGCGCCGCCGCGACCCGTTCGACGCCCCCGGACTGGACGAGGCGCTGCTCGACGAGCTGCTCGACCGCACGTCCCCCGACGATCCTCCCCCGGACGGCGGAGGGGGCGGCCGGCCCCCGTCCCCGCCGCAGGACGGAGCGCCGCAGGACCCTGCCACGTCCCAGGACGCGAGCCCCGAGCGGAACGCGGGCTCGTCGCACGACGCGGGTCCGTCGCAGGACGCGGCCCCCGAACAGAACACGGGTTCGGAGCAGAACACGGCCCCGTCAGAGGACGCGGGCCTGTCGCAGAACGCGGGCCCGGCGCAGGACGCGGGCTCCTCGCAGGACGAGCGGTCCGCCGGCGGGGGTGGGGAGCGGGTCGCGGCGGTTGCCGCGCCGCATGCCGTGCCGCTGCTGGAGGTTCCGGGTGCGGCCTCAGCAGGAAGGGTGGGCGCTGATGCC
>NZ_JBEUPA010000323.1:0-1931 GCF_040492065.1 Actinomadura sp. NPDC000929
GAGTTCGTGCGGTCGCGGCTGGGGGACGCGGCCGCGCAGGTCCGCGGCGGCGGCGAGGGCGCGGCGGCGCTGCGGGGGGTGCTGGGGCATCTGGCGGAGTGGACGCGGTGGCAGGCGGCCGCGATCCGGTCGGCGGCGACGGGCCGCGAGCCGGTGCTGGAGGGCCGCCCGCCGCCGTTCCCGCCGGCGTTCGGGCGGGACCTGCCCTACGACGCGCGGGAGCGGATGATCCAGGACGCGATGGCGCTGCGGTCGCTGGGCGATCTGGCGCGCGATCTGCAGCAGGTGCTGGAGGCGGTGGCGCACTGGGCGGCCGACTGCGACGACGCGCTGTGGGAGGCCGAGCTGCCCGACCCGCGCCCCTACGGGCCGCCGGGGCCGCCGCGCCCGCTGGCCGACCTGCTGGCGGGCTGGCGGGGCCCGCTCGCCCACATCGAGTGGCATCTGGACCGGCTGGCCGACGATCCGCCGCTGCCGCCGGAGGGCGAGGACGAGGACGTGTGGGTGGTGGACCGCTGCCCCCTGCAGGCCTGACCCCTCGCCCGGCCGGTGTCAGCGGGCCGGGGTGTCAGCGGGCCGGGTGCCGAGGGGTGAGGGCGGGGGCGTCGATGGGGTCCAGGTCGCGGGTGAACCAGACGGTCTTGCCCGGCGGCGCGGGCCGGGTGCCGAACTCGGTGGCGAGGGAGGCGACCAGGAGCAGGCCGCGGCCGGCCTCGGCCCAGTCCAGGACGGGGGGCGGCCCGGCGGGCACGCCGGGCGCGCGGGGGTCGGCGTCGCCGACCTCGCCGGTGAGGCGGACCCCGGCGGGCGCGGCCTCCAGGCGCAGGGCCAGGCGGACGGGCCCGGCGCCGTGCACGACGGCGTTGGCGACGAGCTCGTCCACGATGAGGACGACGTCGTCGACGTCGTCGGGGCCGGTGACGCGCCAGCGGCGCAGTGACCGGCGGGTGAGCGCGCGGGCCTGCGCCGGGGCGCTGGGTCCGGCGGCCAGATCCCAGGCCGCCTCCGCGCCGCCGTCGCCATCGCCGTTCTCGGTGTCGTTTCTGGGGTCGTCTCTAATGTCGTTTCTGGTGTCCCCGCCCGCAGGCCTGGTGGTCCCCGTCCCCGTGGTGCGCACTGCCCCGTCCCCTCGTCTGTGCCGGGTCTGGCCGCCCATTCGTGTGCGGTCGGTGCGGGCCCCGCGCGGCGATCCGCCGGTCTCCCCGCGTTTCCCCGCATCGACTCATATTCGTGGACGCTTCTCCCGGCGGGGCGGTGCACGGGCGCAGGCGACCCTCACCGCGGGGTGAGGTGAAGTTCACGTGCGGGGTGGCGGTGGAGGAGGCACTGGCGCGGAGCCGCTAGAGTGGGTGCGTCGGTGTGGCATGTGTCCCCCGGGCTCTACCTGATGCCTTCGGGGAATACCGCCGGTCCCATGCGGTCCGGGCTGGAGCTTCGTTGTGCCTTTCGCCGTGAGGCGACCACCACACCGGCTTGACGCCAAGGCCCCGGCGGGTTGATCCCGCCGGGGCCTTGGCGTTCGCGCCTCCTTGGCCCCTCCGTGCGGGCCGTCTCCGCTGTGCGCCCACTCTCACCCTTCGTCGCCCTCGTCCTCTCACACCCCAAATTATTCCTTGACAGGAATATTCGTCACGGGGAATGATTGGGGCCATGGAGGAGATCCTCAACGCCCTGGCCGACCCGGTCCGGTGGCGGCTCGTGGCCCTGCTGGCCGAGCGGCCGCGGCCGGTCGGCGTCCTGGCGCAGCTCGCCGGCGCGCGCCAGCCGCAGACGACCAAGCATCTGCAGACGCTGGAGCGCGCCGGCGTCGTCACCTCGCAGCGGGCCGGCCAGCGCCGCGTCTACGCGCTGCGGCCCGGTCCCCTGCGGGACCTGGCGGCGGCGCTCGGCCGCCACGCCGACGACGCCCACCGGCACGGCGGCGCGCACGA
>NZ_JBEUPA010000324.1:0-1799 GCF_040492065.1 Actinomadura sp. NPDC000929
GGCGCCCGCCGCGGTCAGTTCGGCCTCCAGGGCGCGCACGCCCCGGGCCAGCGCGTCCGGCCGCAGCCCGCCGAGCGCGGGGGAGGGATCCCACCAGCGGCGCACGCGCACGGTGAGGCCCTCCGCCTCGATCCGGCCGTCGCCGACGAACGCGTCCGCGCCCTCGCGGACGGACCGGAACGGGTGCTCGCGGCGGGTGGCGACCATCACCACCGCGTTGGGCAGGCGTCCGGCGTCGGAGGTGACGACGGCGAGCACGCGCGGCTCGGGGCCTCCCCGCATCTCCAGGTACAGCGCGGCCGGGAACACCGCGATGACGCGGGCGGGGCGGCGCGGCGGGTCGAGCAGCGGCCGCAGCGCGAGGCTCGCGGCGCCGGCGGCGGGGGGCCGGCCCTGGGGGCGGGGACGGGCCGGGAGCCGGATCGGGTCGCGGACGAGAGCGGTCACGGATCCTCCCGAGGCCGGGGTCGGCGGCCGCACGGCGTGCGGGCGGCCCGGCCTCCGGCATGACGGTAGAACGGGCCCGGCATCGGACGTATGGATAATTCTGCCAAGGATGGTTGTCATCGTTCGTCTTTGTTGTCAGTGTTGATCAGGAATCGGTAGCGATCACGCCGTTACGGGCGATGTACGCACCAAAAGGCGAGGTGACCCCTGGCATGAGTTACACCACTGCGGACCCGGGCCCACCGGCCCTCAGGCTCGCGAGTACCGGAACCCTGACCTACGGCCTGTCGGTCGGCGAGGTCCTCGGCGTCAGCACCCTGAACGGCGCCCGCCTCATCGCCGGACGAGCCGGACTCGAACGCGTCGTCCAGCGGCTGAACGTGATGGAGGTCCCCGACATCCTGTCGTGGGTCAAACCGAACGAACTGCTGCTGACCACCGGCTACCCCCTCCGCAACACCCCCCAGTCGCTCGACAACCTGGTGTCCGACCTGGACGAGCGCGGCCTGGCCGCGCTGGCCATCAAGCTCGGCCGCTACCTGGACTCGCTGCCCGCCGAGATGATCGCGCAGGCGGACCGGCGCGGCTTCCCCCTGATCCTGCTCCCGAACGACGTCGGCTTCGACGACATCCTGAACCAGGTGCTGACCGACATCCTGAACCGGCAGGCGGCCGTCCTCGCCCGCACCGAGGAGGTGCACCGGGCGCTCGTGCAGATCGTGCTGTGCGGCGGCGGCCTCCAGGAGGTCGTGGACGAGGTCGCGACGCTGCTGGACGTGGCGGTCGTCGTGCTGGACGGCGAGCAGCGGGTGCTCGCGGGCGCCGGCCCCGACGAGCACGTCCAGGCGATGCGGGCCTTCGACGCGGGCCGGCACGCGGCGTGCGGCCGCGGCGGCTGCGGCATCATCGGCGCGCACGGCACCGGAGACCACCTGGTCGTGCCCGTGATGGCGGGCGGCTTCGACCACGGCCGGATCGTCGCGTTCAGCCCCGGCGGCACCCTGCGCGGCACCGACCTCGGCATCCTGGAGCGCGCCGCGACCGTCGCCGCGCTCGTGGTGACGAAACAGCAGGCCGTCGCGGCCGTGGAGAGCAAGTACCGCGCCGACTTCCTGCGCGACATCCTCGCGGGGCGCGCGGGCGGCGACGACCGGATCGTCGCGCACTGCGGCGGGTTCGGCTGGGACCTGGACCGCCCGATGATGGTGGTCGTCGCCGAGCTGGACGGGCGCCCGCGCGGCGCGGTCTCCCCGGAGGGCGAGGGAAAGGTGGTCAGGTAGCAGTACTCGAACAGGGCGTCGCCCGCGTGCGTCGCGAGCGCGCCGAACAGGTCGGGACGGAGCATCGGCGTG
>NZ_JBEUPA010000325.1:0-1786 GCF_040492065.1 Actinomadura sp. NPDC000929
CGGCCCCGAACGCGCCGAGCCCGATCAGGGCCCACGCGAGCCGGCGCCGGCTCAGCGCCCCGATGGCCAGGGCCGCCGCGACGACTCCGATGCCGAGCCCGACCAGCAGGACCGTTTTGTCGTCGCCGCCGAAACGGCGGATCGCGAAGTCCTTGAGCCACCCCGGGGTGAGGTCGACGAAGCCCGCGCCGACCGCGAGCAGCGGCGAGGACGACACCCGTCCGAGCGCGCCGGCCGTCAGCTCCGCGACGCCCATCGCGGCCGCGGCGGCCGCCAGGCCGCTCAGCCCGGCGGCGGCCCACCGCAGGGGCCCGGTCGCTCGTTCGTCTGTCACGACCGGTGTTCGGGGCCGGACGGCAGGTGGATGGGTCGCGATTTTTTCGAGATCCGGACCCATCCGGCAGGCCGTCCGCATCGAATCATCAGTGTGGAGATGAGCGAAGCGGGCATCGGACCGCGCCCGGCGGGGGCGGTCGGCGTGGAGCCGCCGGACCTGGCCGAGCTGCTCGGCCGCGTCGCCCGCGGCGACCGGGAAGCGTTCGGGGACGTGTACGAACGCCTGTCCGGGCCCGTCTACGGGCTGGCGCTGCGGGTCGTCCGCGATCCCGCGCAGGCGGAGGAGATCGCCCAGGACGTGCTGGTCGAGCTGTGGCGCAAGGCCTCGCACTACCGTCCGGAACGCGGCAGCGCGACGTCGTGGGCGCTGACCGTGGCGCACCGCCGCGCCGTCGACCGGGTCCGCTCCAGCCAGGCCGACCGGGACCGCGAGGAGCGCGCCGGCGCGCCGGCGCGCGAGTACGACGAGGTCGCCGAGGAGGTCGGGGTCCGGCTGGAGCACCAGCAGGTGCGCCGCTGCATGCGGGGCCTGACGGGGACCCAGCGTGAGTCGATCACGCTCGCCTACTACGGCGGCTACACCTACCGCGAGGTCTCCGAACTGCTCGGCGTCGGCCTCGCCGCCGTCAAGACCCGGATGCGCGACGGACTCATCCGGTTGCGTGACTGCCTGGGAGTGCAGCCATGACCCACGACCTCGACACGCACCGCCTCGCCGGCGCCTACGCGCTGGACGCCCTCACCGACACCGAGCGGCGCCGGTTCGAGCGCCACCTGCGGGGCTGCGCGGCCTGCGCCGACGAGGCCGCCGGATTCCGCGAGACCGCGGCCCGGCTGGCGCTGGCGGCCGCGCGCCGCCCGCCGGACGAGCTGCGCGGACGGGTCATGGCGGAGATCGCCCGGACCCGGCAGTCGCCGCCGCTCGCCCGGCGCCTGCCGTCCCCCCGGGCGCGCGGGCCGGTCTGGCTGGCCGCCGCGGCCTGCCTGGTGCTGGTGCTGGCGCTGGCGGGCGCCGGCGCGGCATGGCGGGTCCAGCGGTCCGCGGAACGCGAGCAGTCCCTGAACCGGCAGGTCGCCGCGGTGATGAGCGCGCCGGACGCGCGCACCTCCACCGTCCGGACGCCGGCCGCCGCCACCGTCACGGTCGTCTCGTCGCGCTCGCTCGGCAAGGCCGTCGTCACCACGAACCGGATGCCGCCCCTGCCGTCGGCCAGGACGTACCAGATGTGGTGGCTCGGCCCGGCCGCTCCGCGCTCGGCCGGGACGATGAACCCGGCGGAGTCGGACCGCCCGGTGATCGCCACCGGACTCGGCGGCGCCCGGCGCATCGGCGTGACGGTCGAGCCCGCCGGTGGCTCGGCCCGGCCGAGCGGCGCCCCGATCCTGACCCTCGCCGTCGGCTGAGGGCCCGGGACCGGCCCGCCGCCGGACGAGCCGACCTCCGGCGGCG
>NZ_JBEUPA010000326.1:0-1722 GCF_040492065.1 Actinomadura sp. NPDC000929
CACCATGACCTCGTCGACGCCGGGCCGGGCGCACCGGACGCTCCGGCCGGCGCGTCCGGGGACGCGACGACCGCCCCGGACTCGGCCAAATCTTCGTCAGAGGCCGGCAACGGCACGCCCGATTCCGGAACAGAAGGTCTGGAATCCGGCATAACGGCCACGGTGTCCGGCGAGTCCATTAAGGGCGCGCCCGAAACCGGTTCACAAGTTCGTCCGGAATCGAGGGACACGCCGGACGACGCGCCCGGAGAGAGTGCGGAGGCGGGTCGCGGACGCGGCCGCGGGTTGTGGACGCTGGCGCGCCGAAACCCGGTCTTCAGTGTGATCATTGCCATAGCGGCGCTTCTCCGCCTGGTGGCGATGCTCGGCTACCAGCCGGTGATGTTCTTCAACGACAGCTTCGACTACCTGAACGTCGCGATGGACCCGTATCCGCACCCGCTGCGGCCCGACGGGTACTCGTTCCTGCTGCTCGTCCTCAAGCCGTTCCACAGCTTCGCGCTGGTCGCCGGGCTCCAGCACCTCATGGGCCTGGCCATGGGCGTGATGATCTACGCGCTGCTGCGGCGCCGGTTCGGGCTGCCCGGCTGGGGCGCCGCGCTGGCGGCCGCGCCGGTCCTGCTGGACGCCTACCAGCTCCAGCTCGAACACCTGGTGCTGTCGGACACGACGTTCACCTTCCTGGTGATGTGCGCGGTCACGCTGCTGCTGTGGCGCGACCAGCCGTCCTGGAAGATCGCCGCGGGGGTCGGGCTGATCGTCGGGATGGCGTGGCTGACCCGCTCGGTCGGGATGCCGGTGCTCCTCGGCGTGCTGGTGTACATGCTGGTCCGGCGCAGCGGCTGGCGGCTCATGGCCGTCACGCTGGCCGCCTGCCTGCTGCCGGTGCTGGGCTACATGGGCTGGTACAAGGCGGAGAGCGACAAGTTCGCGATCACCGAGAGCAACGGGATCTTCCTGTACGCCCGGGTCTACAAGTTCGCCGACTGCCACCGGATGAAGGACCTGCCGGTCAGCGAGTACCCGCTGTGCACCGAGCCCGCGAACCGGCTGCCGAACTCGCAGGACGGCATCTGGAACGCCCGCTCCCCGCTCAACCGCTACACCGGCACGCGTTTCAGCCCCGAGAACAACAAGCTCGGCAACGACTTCGCCAAGCGGGCCATCGTCGCCCAGCCGCTCGACTACTCGCGGGTCGTCGCCCACGACTTCTTCCGCGTCTTCCAGTGGAAGCGCACGGTGTTCCCCGACCCGGCGACGTACGCGCAGTACGAGTTCGAGAAGAAGAGCCGGCCCCTGCCCGACTGGCACATGCCCGGCGGCGGGACGGCCGCCCAGGACGCGCGCGGCTACGAGCGCGGCAACGCCCGCACGCAGGTCGTCGAGCCGTTCGCCGGGGCCGCCCGCGGCTACCAGGACGTCTTCTACCTGCGCGGCACCATGGTCGGCGCCATCCTGCTCCTCGGCCTGGCCGGGCTGGTCCCGCTGTGGCGCCGGTTCGGCGGCGAGGCGCTGCTGCCGTGGACGCTCGCCACGGGGCTGCTGCTCGCGCCCGCGGCCACCGCCGAGTTCGACTACCGGTACGTGCTGCCCGCCGTCCCGCTGGCGGCGCTCGCCGCCGGGCTGGCGGATCCCCGGCGTGAACCCGGGTACGCAAACTCATCTCCACATGCGGGGACTGTTCGCCGGAACATTCAGGTTCCCGTGACCTGCGTCACACGA
>NZ_JBEUPA010000328.1:0-1576 GCF_040492065.1 Actinomadura sp. NPDC000929
CGGGGCGGGACGCCGCCCCGCCGCCGGACCGGATTCGGGTCAGGCGCTGACGAGGTCGGGCTTGACGTAGGTGTCGTACAGGCCCTGCGTGTAGGAGAAGCGCATCTCCGCGCCCCACCGGCACAGCCGCAGGCAGCGCTGCTGGAGCTCCGGCGTGTCCGCGTGGTCGAGGACGATCTGGTAGCCGCGCTCCCCGTGCACCACGTCGGAGGTGATGTGCAGGTCGAAGAACTCGATCTCGTCCTCGGTGAACCCGTACACCTCGCGCAGCGGCACGATCTGCTTCTTGTAGATGCTCGGCACCTGCGACTCCAGGCCGACCACGAGGGCGGCGGTGGCGACCACGAAGTGCTCGCGCATGGCGACCGCGTAGCACCACGCCTGGAGGCCGCGGGTGATGGCGTTCATGTTGGACGGGTCCTCGACGCGCTCGCGGGTCGTGCCGCACGCCTCGGCGAACCGGATGAGGAGGTCGGTGTGCCGGATGTCGGCGAGCTCCTCCTCGTACATGTTCTGGAGCGTGAAGTCCTTGGCGCCGGTGAACTCGTCGGGCGTGTTGGCGTAGACGTAGGCGAGGTAGTCGGCGAACGGGCCCACGTAGTGGTAGTGGTTCTCCGCCCAGCGGGCGAAGTGCTCGCGCTTCAGCTCGCCGTCCGCCCACGCCTTGCTGAACGAGGCGTTCTTGGCCTCGCGGCCTTTGATCGCGTTCTGCAGCTCGGCGCGGAACGCGTCCTTCGACAGCAGCTCTGCCATTTCCTGATCCCTTCTCGGATTTTCTTACCGGGGTGAGATGTAGACGCTTTTCTCCTGCGTGTAGAAGAGCATCATCGAAGGTCCGGCCTGCTCTTTGAACGTCTGCGTGCTGGATTCCTTGAGCCCGCCGAACGGCACGGTCATCGCCATTCCCGAGGTCGGCTGGTTCACCTTCACCAGGCCGCTCTCGGAGCGCCGGGCGAACTCCAGCGCCCGGCCGGTGTCGCGGGTGACGATCCCGGCCGACAGCCCGTAGTCGGTGCCGTTGGCCAGCGCGACGGCCTCGTCGAGGCCGGACGCCCGCAGGAAGGCCAGCACCGGGCCGAAGATCTCCTCGCGGGCGATCCGCATGTCCGGCGCGACCTCGCCGAAGACGGCCGGCCGCACGAAGTACCCGTCGCCGGGGAGGCGCCGCCCCCCGGTGACGAGCTTGGCCCCCTCCTCCTCGCCGATCCGCACGTAGTCGAGGAACTTCTCCAGCTGGAAGTCCGCGGCGAGGGGCCCGAGGTCGACGCCGTCGCCCAGCCCGTTCCCGACGGTCAGCGCCTCGGCGGCCCGCGCCACGCGTTCGAGCAGCTCGTCGTGGACGGCGTCGTCCGCGATGACCCGGCTCGTCCCGGTGCACGCCTGCCCGGACAGCCCGAACGCGCCCTTGACGATGATCTGCGTGGCGCGCTCCAGGTCGGCGTCGTCCAGGACGACCACCGGGTTCTTGCCGCCCATCTCCAGCTGTGCGCGGCGCGACGGGCCGACCGCCGCGTGGACGGCGCGACCGGCCCGGGTGGAGCCGGTGAACGTCACGGCCCCGACGCGCTCGTCCGCC
>NZ_JBEUPA010000329.1:0-1506 GCF_040492065.1 Actinomadura sp. NPDC000929
CCGGCACCGCACGGCGGGAGCGCCCGCCCCGCGCCGAGAAGTCGCGGGACCGGTCCCTCTCGGGTCGTCCCGCGCGCCCGCCGAGCCCCTCGGCCCTCGCGTCGAACCTTTCGGTGCGCCCGCCGCGCGGCTCACCGCGGCCGCCGACACCCCCGGTGCGGTCGTCCCGCTCGGTGCGGGCGTCGAACCGCTCCCTCGGGGCGTCTCGCAGCGTGCTCCGCGCGTCGAACCGCTCGGTCCGCGTGTCCCGTTCGGTGCGGGCGTCCCGCCCGGCGCGAGCGTCGAGACGCTCGGTGCGGGCGTCCTGCTGGGTGCGGGCGTCGGAACGCTCGGTTGGAATGTCCCGCCGCGCGTTCCGGGAGCCCGGCCGCTCGCCGCGGGCGTCGGGGCGCTCCGATCGAACGTCCCGACGCGTGCGGGCCGCGTAGCCCGCGGGGTCGTAGCTGCCGCGCGCGTCGAAGCGATCGGCTTTCGCGTCGTCGCGCCGTTCGGGCGGCTCCGGCCACTGCGCCCGGGGGCGCGGCCGCTCGGCGCCCTTGCCGGAACCGCGCGCGCGGGCCCTGGCCTCGCGCCGCCTGATCTGGCGCCGCGACGGCTCGCGCCGCGACGATCCGCGCCTCCGCTCGGACCAGTCCGGCTGCTCCGACCACCAGGACCCTTCGGGCCACTGGGGGGCCTCGGACCGGGGCCCCCGCTCGGGCTCGGGTCCCGTGGACGGGCGCGCGGGCGTCTCAGCCCACGGTGAAGCATGCGTTTGGCTCCGGGACGCATGCCCGTAATCGCGTCGCGCCATGCCCTCTCCTGTGGAGGAGACGGAGAGCACGGCGAACGCCGACACGTTCCGCGCCGCCGGGCCTGACGCCCGGCGGCCGTCCCGCTGAGACATGACGGGACCGCGGTGTCGGAGCCCGCTCGCTCCCACCACGATCCCCGAACGGATTCTCGCGAATCCGCTCGAACACTCCGGGAGCATACGCCCCCGAAGCAACGTGGATGTCAATCGGTGCCGAAAAAGGCCGATGAGCCTTGTCCCGAGGCGCTTTTTCACCTGTACGCGCGGAGTCCGGCCCGGGTTCACGCCTCCGGACGCGAAGGCCCGGCAGCCTTCTCACCTGCGCGGATCCTCGTTTCCGCGGACGGCGGCTTAGCGACGGCTGATCCGCTCATTAAGGGCGGGTTAACGCCGGCGCCGCGGACGGCCGGCGGCTCTAGCTTCGGAAACGTCAGCGACCGCGGACGCCGGCGGCGGCAGGAGGTGGCCCCATGACACGATCACCGCGACACGGGATCGGCCCGGGGGCGCCCGTGCCTCCGGCGCCTCCACGGCCGGGCACCGTCGCGGGGCCGGGCCCCGCGGCGCCGGATGCCGGGGCCGTGCCCCGCGCTCCCGTCCACGCGGACCCGATCCGTTCCCTTGATGCGGGCCACCGCGCGGCGCCGCACCTCCTCCCGGTTGGCTCGCGCCTCGGGGGTGTCGCGCTTGTCGTAGCCGATCACGGCGACCGC
>NZ_JBEUPA010000330.1:0-1489 GCF_040492065.1 Actinomadura sp. NPDC000929
CGCGAGGGCGGCGCCCGGGCCGGCGACCGCCAGGACGCCCGCCGCGACGGCCGCGGTTCCCGGCCGGGAGACCGCTGTCACCGTACGTCTCTTGATCGTCACAGTGCGCGACATACCCAGCCGGAAGCTCCGGACGACCCCGACATGACCTAGGGAAAGACAACTTAGGGTTCGCGGCCCATTACTTCGGCGGCGTCAACCCCCGCCTCCCCCGACGTCGCGGACGGGACGGCCCCGAGAGGAGGCCGTCCCGTCCGGTAAGGGTCAGCGCAGGGCGCACGTCCCCGAGTCGGACTTCGACGGGGCGCTCTCCGAGGTCCCCGTCAGGCTGAGCCGCGCGTGGCGGGAGGCGCCCGGCCCGGCCTTCGCCCAGACCTCGACCTTGGCGCGGCCGCCCGCCGGGGCGGTGGCCAGCTCGTTCGGCAGCCACGTGGTCCAGCCGGCACCGGACACGGACGCCTTGAGACGGAACACGTCGGAGCCGTGCGGGCCGTCACCGCCCCGGCCCGTGTTGGTGAGCGTCATCGTGCACTTCGTCCAGCCCGCGCCGGTCGGCCGGGCGGGGCCGGAGTCGACCCGCACGCCGCGCCGCTGCGGCCCGGCGCCGTCCAGCGAGCTGACCGCGACCGTGTAGGACAGCACGCCCCTGCGGTCCCGCCTGAGGTTCAGGACGTAGAAGTGCAGCCGGTTCGCCTGGTCGACGTACTCGTACTCGCTGCCGGAGTTCGTCCCCGCGTGGTAGAGCGCGTCGGAGAGCTGCCGGTAGTCGCCGATCGTCATCTTCTTCGGGGTGCCGTCGGGCAGGACGAAGTCGACCTTGTCGATGTCCTGCGGGTTGGCGTCCTCGACCCAGATGAACGGGGCGCGGTCCTGGTCCTTGGTCTTGGCCAGCAGGACGCCGGAGTCGGGCGTGAAGGAGTCCGTGCCCATCCGGTCGACGACTTCGAGGGTGTAGTTGTCGTAGCCGCCGCCGTCGCACAGCGGGTCGGCGCCGGTGTCGCACTTCGGGCTCTTGTCGCCGCCCTCGCCGAGCTTGACGTTGATGCCGGTCAGGCCGCCCTTGCCCGGCTCGACCGACCGGGCCGTCACGTTGGCCACGACCATGCCCGACGCGGCGAGCCCGTCCCGGCTGAGCTGGAGCACGTCGCCGGCGTCCACCATGCCGAGCTTCAGCTTGTTGCGCAGCATGTGCTGGGCGCCCATGGACCCGCCGCCCGTCGCCGGGATCGTCCACCGGCTGTGCGGGCCGCCGGGCCCGTTGAACGTGCCGCGGCTGAGCATGTCCCACGGGCCGCTGTAGGCGCGGCGCGGCGGGTCGCCGTAGGGGTTGTTGTAGTTGTCGCCGATGCCGAGGATGTGGCTGAACTCGTGGGCGTACACGGACATGCCGGAGCTCTCGGCCTGCGTCGAGGAGACGCCCGGGATGGCGTTCGGCCAGATCGTCGAGCCGGCCTGCCAGGACGTCCAGGGGACGTACCGGGTCTTCACC
>NZ_JBEUPA010000331.1:0-1404 GCF_040492065.1 Actinomadura sp. NPDC000929
CCGTTGCGGGATCTGTTGACGGTCAGTGACTGGTATCCGCTGGTAGTGCACCGGCAACGAGCCCTGTACGGGGCCTGGTACGAGTTCTTCCCCCGCTCCGAAGGCGCCACCTTCGACCCCCTGGGGCGGCGCGGCCCGACCTCGGGCACCCTGCGCACCGCGATGAAACGCCTGCCCGCCATCGCCGACATGGGCTTCGACGTGGTCTACCTGCCCCCCATCCACCCCATCGGCACCACCCACCGCAAAGGCCCCAACAACACCCTGGACGCCGGCCCCTACGACCCCGGCTCCCCCTGGGCCATCGGCTCACCCGACGGCGGCCACGACGCCGTCCACCCCGACCTGGGCACCCTGGAGGACTTCGACGCCTTCGTCGCCCACGCCGGCGACTGCGGCCTGGAAGTCGCCCTGGACCTGGCCCTGCAATGCTCCCCCGACCACCCCTGGGTGACACAACACCCCGAATGGTTCACCACCCGCGCCGACGGCACCATCGCCCACGCCGAGAACCCGCCCAAGAAATACCAGGACATCTACCCCCTCAACTTCGACAACGACCCCGACGGCCTCTACACCGCCGTCAAGAACCTCCTGCACCACTGGATGAACCACGGCGTCCGCATCTTCAGAGTCGACAACCCCCACACCAAACCCGTCGCCTTCTGGGAACGCCTCCTGGCCGACATCAACACCACCGACCCCGACGTGCTCTTCCTGGCCGAGGCCTTCACCCGCCCCGCCATGATGCACACCCTCGCCAAAATCGGATTCCACCAGTCCTACACCTACTTCACCTGGCGCAACAACGCCGAAGAACTCACCGAATACATGCGCGAACTCACCGGCCCCGCCGCCGCCTACATGCGCCCCAACCTCTTCACCAACACCCCCGACATCCTCAACGAATACCTCCAGCACGGCGGCCGCCCCGCCTTCGAAATCCGCGCCGTCCTCGCCGCCCTGCTCTCCCCCGCCTGGGGCATCTACTCCGGCTACGAACTCTGCGAGAACACCCCCGTCCGCCCCGGCAGCGAGGAATACCGCGACTCAGAGAAATACCAGTACCGCCCCCGCGACTGGGAAACCGCCGACCGCACCGACACCACCATCGCCCCCCTCATCACCACCCTCAACACACTCCGCAACACCCACCCCGCCCTCCAGCAACTCCGCAACCTGCACTTCCACCACATCGACCAACCCGAACTCCTCGCCTTCTCCAAACACCACCTCGACGACATCGTCCTGACCATCGTCAACCTCAACCCCCACCAACCCCGCGAAGCCACCGTCCACCTCGACCTCCCCGCCCTCGGACTCCCCGACGACCCCGACCAACCCCACACCGTCACCGACCAACTCGACGGCACCACCTACACATGGCGCGGATCGAACTACGTC
>NZ_JBEUPA010000332.1:0-1296 GCF_040492065.1 Actinomadura sp. NPDC000929
AGCCCGGCCTGGCACGTCATGCGCAGCCGGGTTTCGAGCGGGCGCTCCTCGAAGGCGGTGGACTGCGTGAGGACGTCGCTGCCCCGGGTCCGCGCCCGGGCCAGGGCCGAGGCGGCCTCGACGCGCGGCGCGGCGGCGGCCGGTCCGAACTCGGCCGGCTGGCCGTCCGCGGCGTCCTGCACTACTTCGACCGGAGCGGCACCCGCGGGACGGGAGGGGGCCGGTGATGCCGGCGGCCGGCGACGGAGACGTGGTCGTCGAACTGCTGGCGGACCGCCTGATCAAGGGCGGGATCGTCCTGGCGGCCCTGGTCGTGGTGGTGGTGGCGCTCACGATCGTCTACCGCAGGACGGGCCCGAAGGGCCCGCCCTGAGGCGCGGCCCCTAGCCGAGGGCGTCGGCGACGGCGTCCGCCCACAGGGCGAGGCCGTCGTCGATCTGCTCCGCGGTGACGATCAGCGGCGGGATCATCCGGACGACGTTGCCGTACGCGCCGCAGGTCAGCAGCAGCAGCCCGCGCTCGGCGGCGGCCCCGTGCGCCCGCGCCGCCGCGGCGGCGTCGGGTTCGCCGTCCGGCGTGGTGAACTCGCTGGCCTGCATCAGCCCGAGCCCGCGCACGTCGCCGATCGCCGGGTGGTCGGCGGCGACCTTGCGGAGCCCGTCGTTCAGCCGCGCGCCCTGCGCGGCGGAGTTGCCGACCAGGTCCTCGTCGGCGATGACCCGGAGGGTGGCGAGCGCGGCGGCGCACGAGACGGCGTTGCCCCCGTACGTGCCGCCCTGCGACCCCGGGCGGGCCTTGGCCATCAGCGCCTCCGGCGCCGCGATCGCCGACAGCGGGAACCCGCTCGCCAGGCCCTTGGCCGTGATCAGGACGTCGGGGCGCGCGGCGGAGTGCTCGTGGCCCCAGAACCGGCCGGTCCGCCCGAACCCGGTCTGCACCTCGTCCACGACCAGCAGGATGCCGTGCCGGTCGGCGCGCTCGCGCAGGCCCTCCAGGAAGGCGGGCGGCGCGGGGATGTAGCCGCCCTCGCCGAGGACGGGCTCGACCACGAAGGCGGCCGTGTCGGACGCCGGGCTCGCGGTGGCGAGCAGGTAGTCGAGCTCGCGCAGCGCGAACCGCGTCGCCTCCTCCTCCGGCCACCCGTACCGGTAGGCCTGGGGGAATGGCGCGATCGCGGCGCCCGGCATGAGCGGGCCGATCCCGGCGCGGAACTTCGTGCCCGCCGTGGTGAGCGCGGCGGCGCCCATCGTGCGGCCGTGGAAGGAGCCGTGGAAGACGACGATGTTCTGCCGGCCG
>NZ_JBEUPA010000333.1:0-1162 GCF_040492065.1 Actinomadura sp. NPDC000929
ATCGCGGATCTGGTGATGAACCACACCTCCGACCAGCACCCCTGGTTCCAGGCGTCGCGGACCGATCCCGACGGGCCGTTCGGGGACTTCTACATGTGGGCCGACGACGACACCGGCTACCCCGACGCCCGCATCATCTTCGTCGACACCGAGTCCTCCAACTGGACCTACGACCCCGTCCGCGGCCAGTACTACTGGCACCGCTTCTTCGCCCACCAGCCCGACCTCAACTACGACAACCCCGACGTCCAGGACGCCATGCTGGAGAACCTGCGGTTCTGGCTCGACCTGGGCATCGACGGATTCCGCCTGGACGCCGTCCCCTACCTGTACGCCCGCGAAGGCACCAACTGCGAGAACCTCCCCGAAACCCACGCCTACCTCAAACGCGTCCGCGCCGAGGTCGACCGCCTCTACCCCGACCGCGTCCTGCTCGCCGAGGCCAACCAATGGCCCGCCGACGTCGTGGAGTACTTCGGCGACCCCGCCGCCGGCGGCGACGAATGCCACATGGCCTTCCACTTCCCCGTCATGCCCCGCATCTTCATGGCCGTACGCCGCGAACAGCGCTACCCCATCTCCGAGATCATGGCCCAGACCCCCAAGATCCCCGACAACTGCCAATGGGGCATCTTCCTGCGCAACCACGACGAACTCACCCTGGAGATGGTCACCGACGAAGAACGCGACTACATGTACACCGAATACGCCAAAGACCCCCGCATGAAAGCCAACATCGGCATCCGCCGCCGCCTGGCCCCCCTCCTGGACAACGACCGCAACCAACTCGAACTGTTCACCGCCCTCCTGCTGTCCCTGCCCGGCTCCCCCGTCCTGTACTACGGCGACGAGATCGGCATGGGCGACAACATCTGGCTCGGCGACCGCGACGCCGTCAGAACCCCCATGCAATGGACCCCCGACCGCAACGCCGGCTTCTCCGCCTGCGACCCCGCCCGCCTCTACCTCCCGGTCATCATGGACCCCATCTACGGCTACCAGGCCGTCAACGTCGAAGCCCAGGCCAACAACCCCGGATCCCTGCTCCACTGGACCCGCAAGATGATCGAGATCCGCCAGCGCCACCCCGTCTTCGGCGTCGGCTCCTACGTCGAACTGTCCGCCTCCAACCCCTCCGTCCTGGCCTTCACCCGCGAGATCA
>NZ_JBEUPA010000334.1:0-1087 GCF_040492065.1 Actinomadura sp. NPDC000929
GACTCCACCCAAACTGGCGTCTGGGCTTCACAGTCTCCCACCTATCCTACACAAGACGCTCCAAGCGCCAATGCCAAGCTATAGTGAAGGTCCCGGGGTCTTTCCGTCCTGCTGCGCGAAACGAGCATCTTTACTCGTACTGCAATTTCGCCGGGCCTGTGGTTGAGACAGCGGGGAAGTCGTTACGCCATTCGTGCAGGTCGGAACTTACCCGACAAGGAATTTCGCTACCTTAGGATGGTTATAGTTACCACCGCCGTTTACCGGCGCTTAGATTCTCAGCTTCGAAGGAACAAGTCCCCCTAACCGGTCCTCTTAACGTTCCGGCACCGGGCAGGCGTCAGTCCGTATACAGCGTCTTACGACTTCGCACGGACCTGTGTTTTTAGTAAACAGTCGCTTCCCCCTGGCCTCTGCGACCCCACCCAGCTCAGACAGAAAATGCCATCACCAGGCAAGGTCCCCCTTCTCCCAAAGTTACGGGGGCAATTTGCCGAGTTCCTTAACCACAGTTCACCCGATCGCCTTGGTATTCTCTACCTGACCACCTGAGTCGGTTTGGGGTACGGGCCGCCGGTACACTCGCTAGAGGCTTTTCTCGGCAGCATGGGATCACTCACTTCACCTAAAACGGCTCGGCATCAGCTCTCAGGATATGTGAGAGACGGATTTACCTATCTCTCTCCCTACAGCCTTACCCCGGGACAACCATCGCCCGGGCTGAGCTACCCTCCTGCGTCACCCCATCACTCACCTACTACCCCCTCGGGTCCCACGCTCCCCGTCCAACAGGCCCGAAGGCCCAAAGAACGGTTCGGGTGGTCAGCATCAGAGGATTCAGCGTTGGCGCATACCAGCGGGTACGGGAATATCAACCCGTTGTCCATCGACTACGCCTGTCGGCCTCGCCTTAGGTCCCGACTTACCCTGGGCGGATTAGCCTGCCCCAGGAACCCTTGGTCATCCGGCGCACACGTTTCTCACGTGTGATTCGCTACTCATGCCTGCATTCTCACTCCCGCACCCTCCACCCCTGGGTCACCCCGAGGCTTCACCGGATACAGGACGCTCCCCTACCCATCAACAC
>NZ_JBEUPA010000335.1:0-1055 GCF_040492065.1 Actinomadura sp. NPDC000929
ACGTCCGGGCAGGATGACGCGCTGCTGGACATCTATCGCAAGCTGCGTCCGGGTGAGCCGCCGACGCGTGAGTCGGCGCAGACGCTGCTGGAGAATCTGTACTTCAATCCCAAGCGGTACGACGTGGCGAAGGTCGGCCGTTACAAGATCAACAAGAAGCTCGGTCTGGACCTGGACATGAACCAGGGGACGTTGACCGAGGACGACATCGTCGCCACGATCGAGTATCTGGTGCGTCTTCACGCGGGTGAGGAGGAGGCGACCCTGGGCAGTGTGGCGGTGCCGATCGAGGTCGATGACATCGACCACTTCGGCAACCGGCGGCTGCGCACGGTGGGGGAGCTGATCCAGAACCAGGTGCGCGTGGGGCTGGCCCGTATGGAGCGGGTGGTCCGGGAGCGGATGACGACGCAGGACGTCGAGGCGATCACGCCGCAGACGTTGATCAACATCCGGCCGGTGGTGGCCTCCATCAAGGAGTTCTTCGGCACCAGCCAGCTGTCGCAGTTCATGGACCAGACCAACCCCCTGGCCGGCCTCACCCACAAGCGCCGCCTGAACGCGCTCGGTCCGGGCGGTCTGTCGCGTGAGCGGGCGAGCATGGAGGTTCGTGACGTCCACCCGTCGCACTACGGGCGGATGTGTCCGATCGAGACGCCCGAAGGCCCGAACATCGGCCTGATGGGGTCCCTGTCGTCCTACGCCCGCGTCAACCCGTTCGGCTTCATCGAGACGCCCTACCGCAAGGTCGTCGAAGGCCGCGTGACCGACGAGATCGACTACCTGACCGCCGATGTCGAGGACCGCTACGTCATCGCGCAGGCCAACACGCCGATCGGCCCCGACGGGACCTTCGCCGAGCAGCGCGTGCTCGTCCGCCGCAAGGGCGGCGAGATCGAGGCCATCCGGCCCGACGAGGTCGACTACATGGACGTCTCACCGCGCCAGATGGTGTCCGTGGCGACCGCGATGATCCCGTTCCTGGAGCACGACGACGCCAACCGGGCGCTGATGGGCTCGAACATGCAGCGGCAGTCGGTGCCGCTGCTGCGCAG
>NZ_JBEUPA010000336.1:0-1042 GCF_040492065.1 Actinomadura sp. NPDC000929
GTCCGCGACGCCGGGCGCCGCCTCGACGCGGCGCGGCGCCGCGACGAGGTGGAGCACCGGCTCGCCGAGGCGGAGGCCGCGTACCGGACGGCGGTCGACGCCGCCCAGGACGCCCGGCAGCGCGTCCTCGACCTCCGGCAGGCGCGGCTGGACGGCATGGCCGCCGTCCTCGCCGAGGAGCTGGCCGACGGCGAGCCCTGCCGGGTCTGCGGCTCCACCGAGCACCCGGACCCGGTCACCTCGCTCGCCCTGATCCCGACCGAGGAGCAGGTGGAGCGGGCGCAGGCCGAGGCCGACGAGGCCCAGGACGCCCGGGAGCGCGCCGCGACGGCGGCCGGGGAGCTGCGCACCGCGCGCGACGAGCTGCGGGAGATCGCCGGAGAGGCCGACCCCGACGCCCTCGCCGCCGAGCTCGCCGAGGCGGACGCGGCGCTGGCGGCCGCGGAGGCCCGCGCCGCGGAGGCCGAGCGGCTGGAGGCGGCGCTCCACCGGGACGAGCGGGAGCTCGACCGGGTCCGCTCCGCGCAGGAGGAGACCGGCCGCGCCCTCACCGAGAACCGCACCCACGACCGGGAGCTGGCCGCCGAGCGGGCCCGCCTGTCCGCCGAGCTCGACGAGGCGCGCGGCGGCGACCCGACGCTGGAGGCCCGCATCGCCAGGCTCGCCGGGGAGGCCGACCGGATCGCCGCGGCGGTCGAGGCGGCCCGCGCGTACGCGCGCGCCGGCGAGGAGCTGGCCGCCGCCCGCGCCAAGGCCGCGCAGGAGGCCGAGGAGCAGGGGTTCCGGACGCCGGAGGAGGTCCTCGAAGCCGCGCTGCCGGACGAGGAGCAGGGCGACCTGCGCGACCGGATCCGCAGGCTCGACGACGAGGAGGCGGAGGTCCGCGCCCTGCTCGGCGATCCGGAGCTGGTCGCGGCCGCCGCCGCGCCCGCGCCCGACCTGCCCGCCCTGGACCGGTGCGGCGGGACGGCTCGTCCAGCGCGTCCTCCAGCACGGTCTTGACGTCCACGTCCACCGCCACGTCCGCCGGCAGCGCGTCGAA
>NZ_JBEUPA010000337.1:0-1024 GCF_040492065.1 Actinomadura sp. NPDC000929
CTAGGCCGTGTTTCGAAGTAGGTGGAGCCATTCGTTGATGGCGGTGATCTCGAGGGTTGCCTGGTAGCGGACGGAGAGCTTGTCGTATCTGGTGGCCACGGCGCGGTGGCGCTTGAGGCGGTTGATGCCGCACTCCACGGCGTGGCGACCGCGGTAGTCATCCGGGTCGAAGGCGGGTGGACGGCCGCCGCGGCGGCCCCGCCGCTGCCGGTGCCGGGCCTGGTCGGACGGGACCGGGATCGTGGCGGCGATGCCGCGGCGGCGCAGGTGAGCACGGATCGCGCGGGAGGAGTACGCCTTGTCGGCCCGCACCCGATCGGGGCGCGTGCGGGGATGGCCCGGCCCGGGGCGGGCGACTCTGATCCCGGCCATCACGGCTTGGAATTGCGGGGCGTCCCCGCGCTGCCCGGCGGTCACGACCATCGACAGCGGCATCTGCCCCTGCTCGCAGGCCAGGTGCACCTTGGTCGACAACCCGCCGCGTGAGCGCCCCATTGCGTGATCGTCCGGCTCGGTGGCCGTCCCGCCGGGTGGCTCGCGCTGCAGGTCACCACGCCGCCGGGCTCCGGCGGCGTGCTGATGGGCCCGCATGATCGTGGAATCGACGTTCACCTCCCAGGTGATCAGCCCGGCGGCATCGGCCCGGGTCTGCAGGGCGGCAAGGATCCGCGCCCAGGCGCCGTTGCGCTGCCAGCGGCGGAACAGCCCGTAGACCGCCTGCCAGGAGCCGTAGCACTCGGGCACGTCCCGCCACGGTGCGCCGGTCCGCACCCGCCAGCGGATCCCGTCAATGAGCTGCCGTTTGGTCCACTTCGACGGTCGACCCGGCCGCCTGGAGACGGGCAGCAGCGGCCCCAGGATCGCCCATTGCGCGTCGGTCAGGTCGAACCGCCTCGTCACCGCTAGGGTGGCCACGAGGTCTCCGGTTATGGGTTCTTCTTGGTCGATGAACCATCTACCGGAGACCTCACTGCGTCCGGCTCACAACACGCCGATGCTCACCCCACTTCGAAACACGCCCTAG
>NZ_JBEUPA010000338.1:0-1011 GCF_040492065.1 Actinomadura sp. NPDC000929
GGTCATGCCCGGCTCCGCGCCCGGGTCACGCCGTAGGCGCCGACCGCGACGCCGGCCACGCCGACGGCGATGCCGATGCCGCCGAGCAGCCGGGCCGTCCCGTCGCCGGACGACGCGGACGAGGCGGCGGCGGGCTTCACCTGCGCGGTCAGGCCGGCCGTGGCCGCCGAGCCCTTGGGGAGGAGCTTCAGCACCGGCGAGGGGTGCTCCGGCTCGTTCGCCCCCTCGGCGGGGGGCTCCTCCCACTTGACGACCTCGCCGCCGGAGTAGGTCTGGTCGGCCTTGAACACGAGCTGGTCGGTGTCGGTGGGCAGCGGCCCCATCGAGACGTCGAACTCCTCGAACCGGCCGGGCTCGATCCTGCCGCCGCTCCAGGTGATCTTCGTGACGGCCTCGGTCAGCTCGCCGCCCTCGGTCTTCACCGGCGCCGGCAGCTTGGACTTCTCGACCTTCACCGTCCAGCCGGGCAGCGGCCGGACCGACACCGACGACAGCGGGTGGTCGGCCGGCAGGCTCACCACGAGCTTGGTGGTCGAGGCGTCGTCGCGCTCGTTCGGCACCCGGAACGAGACCTTGGTGTACGAGCCCTGCTCGGCGGTCCTGGGGTTGACGCTGACGTGCGCGGACGCCGCCGCGGCCAGGCCGATCACGGACAGGGCGGCGAGGGACGCGACGGCGCCGGCGCGCCGGGCGTGCGGAAGGAAGGGCATTGCGGAACTCCGTTCGAGACGTACGGGAATGTCCGGGCGCCGCGAGCCGGCGTCCGGTGACGTACGGCGCTCCGGCTCAGGAGTGAGCGAGCGCCCTCGAACGCGGAGGGGGACCCCGGCGGACGACCTGGTGCCGCAGGGCGCGCCCGGTGGCCGTGACGGCGGCCGCCGCGGGCGCCGTCCGGAGGGGGCGGGCCGGAGGCTCGGCCGGCTCCACGGCGAGCAGGGCCAGCAGCAGCCGGATCGGGCGGTCGGCGAGGGCGGCGACCCGCCGGGCGAGCGACCACGCGGCCCGCTCGCC
>NZ_JBEUPA010000339.1:0-1001 GCF_040492065.1 Actinomadura sp. NPDC000929
GCCCGCGCGGGCGCCTGCGGGGCCGCTCGACCTCGGGCCGGAAGCGGATCACCACCGGGAGGTCGGGCATGCCGACCGCGCGGCGGTACCGCTCGACCGGGCCCGCGCCCAGTTCCCCGTACACCTCGCTCACGAGGGCGTCGCCCGCGCAGGCCACGTTCAGCCGCAGGCGCGGCCGGTCGGCCGTCCCGGTGAGGCGGGCGCGGGCGTCCTGGACGCCGGGCAGCCCGCGCGCGTCCCGGTGCAGGACGTCGGCGGCGGCGCGGGCCCGGGCGCGGGTCTCGGGGTCGAGGTCGGGCCACCGCTGGTGGACGACGGCCCGCACCTGCATGACCAGCCACAGCTGGCCGGCGAGCGCGAGCACCTCCGCGGCGCCCGCCGCGGAGGGCAGGAACCAGCCGGTCTCGCGGGCGAAGCGCGCCAGCGCGGGGTCGAGCAGCGGCCGCCCCGACAGGGCGCCGAACGCGTCGAAGGCGCCGAGGCCGAGGGCGAGGCCGGCCGCGCCGGCCAGCAGCAGCACGGCCCCGGTCACCGCGATCGCGATCCTCATCGTCAGTCCTTCCGTCGGCACCGTCGGTCGTTGCGCAGCACTGCCGGACCTCCCGCGGGCGTGGGCGGCCCTCCCGCCGGCACCTCAGTCCTTCCGCCAGCCGAGGCGGACGTCGACCGGCGGCCGGCGCATCGGCTCGATCCGGTCCAGGCGCGCGTCGACCGCGTCGTGGACGAGGTCGGCGAGGTTCGCCGGGTTGCGGTAGTGGGTGGCGGCCCGCACGAGCAGGCCCCGGCGGAAGAACCCGAGGCCCCGGACGCGGGCGCGCTCGATGCCGGGGACCTCCATCGCCGCGGCCGCGAGCGTGCGGCGCAGCGCGGCGCGGCCGATGACGCCCGCCAGCCGCGGATCGGCGCCCGCCAGCGTGCCCACCCTGCGGGTGGTGCGTTGAGACGTTCGGTGGTTTTGGCGAGGGGGAAACACCCGGTCCCATCCCGAACCCGGAAGTTAA